>CAYWKR010000051.1:0-9378 GCA_964458785.1 uncultured Bifidobacterium sp.
CGGATATTCAAACGGGGTTCGAAACCGCCATACGATTTAGCCGATTCACCTTTACCATACACCACCGAATCGGTTTTTTTGCCATTCAAATCGTATGTATAACGGGTATAGGGACCAATTTGTACAAATCCGGTATAACGAATTCCGGCATTGATTTTAAATCGCTTGCCTAAATCAAATTCATCCAGCAAATAGGTACCATATTCGTGGGCATATTTACGAAACGACTGGTCGGGTTGCAGTTCTATACTATCTACCGTTCCTGAAACCGTACTGGGTGTAAAAGTGTGGTAGGTGTACAGTCCGCCGAATTTAAAATTGTGATTGAACTTGGAATAGTAATCAATATCGAATTTGCCACTCCAGTCTTTGATACCCGAAAAGAACTTCACTTTAAAACTCTGCTGTTCGCCACCGAAAGTAAAATTGTAATCGTTGTACAATAAGGTGGTGTTCATAAACAACTGATTATTGAATTCGTGATTCCAGCGCAGGGTGGCTGTTTTATTACCCCAGGGAATATGGGCACTAAAGGTTCGTTCGCTGTTACGAAAGGTGAACACATCTTTACCTAAATAGGCACTCAGGTATAAACGGTCTTTGGGAGTCAGAATGTAATTCACTTTAGCATTCAGGTCGTAGAAATAATACCCTGAACCGGCAAAGGCCGACCCTTTTTTTACAAAGGGCTTAATGAGTGCATCGATATAAGTACGTCTTGCACTGATCATGAAGGAAGATTTATTTTTCAGTATGGGACCTTGAATGGAAAGCCTCGATGCAATGAGTCCCAGCCCGCCCTCGACCTGATATTTTTTGTTATTCCCTTCCTTCATACTGATATCCACCACGGATGAAAGTCGCCCGCCATAATTGGCCGGTGCGGCACCTTTGATGAGGGTCACATTTTTAATGGCGTCTCCGTTAAACACCGAAAAGAAGCCGAATAAATGTCCGGTATTATACACCACGGCATCATCGAGCAGTATCATATTCTGATCGGGACCACCGCCACGTACATAAAAGCCACTTTGCCCTTCACCGGCCGAGCTTACACCCGGTAGTAATTGCAACGATTTCAATACATCCACTTCACCCATAATCACCGGCAGCTTTTTTACATTTTCGATCGAGAGTTGATGCATACCCATTTCGGTACTTTTCACATTTTCGTCCTTGCGTTTGTCCTTAATTACAATCTCTTTCTTCTGGGTCACCTTGGGAAGCAGTTCCACATTGCGTTTTTCATCCTTACTGAGTGTAACAGGAATGAGCTGGGTTTCGTACCCGAGGTAACTGACTTTCAGCGTGTACGAACCGGAAGGCAACGAAATGGAATAGAAACCATAGGCATTAGTATTTACCCCACGCTTCAGTTCAACAATACCCACCGAGGCAGAAGGCAGGTTTTCGCCGCTGTTGCCATCACGGATATAACCGCTTAAGGTATATTTCGTTTCGGCATACATCGGGTTTGCCATCAACAGAACGAAGGCAGTACTAAGGAATCGGTTTATCAATGACATGGGAATAAAATGAGTCGCAATTTAGGGTAAAGGCCTTGTGTGAAAAAAAATAAGGCGTTTTCTGATCTTTAAATATCCCAGTAATGAACCCCATAAAAATTCACCCCTTGCACATTCAATACCTTAAGCTGACGTAAATCGTTGCTTTGGGTACATATAAAAACCACAATCTGGAGTTGGGCGGTATTGTACTGACTAAGATCAAATCCATTGTAGCTTTTTTTAATAATCTCCCCTTCCGGATGCGCCCGGCTTAGATCGATGGGATCGCCGTCAAAAGCTGTGAGCAGGTTTTTTAGTACGTGTCGGTGTTTGAATCCGGCCGGTGCCCCTTCCTGAAATACCGGTTGCACTTCGTTTTCCAGCATATACACCATGATGCGGGTATCGCCCGGGATAGCCTCTTTGTGAGCAATGTATACCTGCAGATTTCCTTTTCCATTCGTATCGGCTGAGGTTTCGAGTGCAATGGAAAGAGGAGCCTGCTGTTTACTGAACTTGCCAATGGCGTATGCCCAGTTTTGTTGCGAAAGCAGTAAAAGATGGTCTTCGTTGCCCAGTGTATTCTCCACCATCGAACGACTCACCGAACCATGTAGGATATCGACCAGTCCGCCCAGCTTGGTTCCAAGATAATCGCTGTAGGCCGTTGCCAGAAAGTCGTTCCGGTGCAGACTTACAGGATACAATCCATCGGGATATAATTTTTCCAAATCGCTTATGAAGGCTGTGGTACTGACTGTTTCGTTCAGCGATTCCTGAGCAAAGGTTTCGAGCAATACATTTTGCCGGAAGGAAACCGGCATCACTTCAAACGGATTTCGCTTCACCTCAATCACCTTGTTTTTATAACAGGATGTGAAGAGAACGAAAGACAACAGAAGGCAGGAGAAACGTAGCATTTGAGGGCCTAAAAATACCTGAAAAAAGATGGATAAAATCCTTCATTTTTGCACTTTTATCCCCATGCTTCTTGCCCTTAACGCTATTGGATTTGATTTTGGTGCCCGCACCCTGCTGAACGATGCCAGCTGGCATATTTACCTGAACGAACGGATCGGACTGATTGGTGCCAATGGAACCGGGAAGTCGACCCTGTTGAAAATACTGACAGGCGAATACAACGTGAGCCGTGGACAGATCAGCCGAAGTAAAAACCTGAGTATAGGTTATTTTCATCAGGATTTACAAAGTCTCGATACCTCGGATCCGATTTTATCGGTGGCCATGGGGGCATACGAAAAAGCATTACAGATTGGTGAACAAATAAAAAAACTGGAAGCCGATCCGGAGAGTCATAGCAATGAAGACAAACAACATGAACTGGCTCATCTGCATCATGAGTTTGAACTGGCCGGAGGCTATGAGATGGAATACCGTTCGGCCGAAGTGTTGGAAGGACTTGGATTTAAAACCCAGGATTTATCTCGTTCGTTTAAAGAATTTTCCGGGGGCTGGCGGATGCGGGTACTACTGGCCAAAATGATATTGCAAAACCCTGAGATCTTGTTGCTGGATGAACCGACCAACCATTTGGATCTGCCTTCGATTGAATGGATTGAGCGCTATTTAGGAAACTATCCCGGCACAGTAATCATCGTTTCGCACGACCGCTATTTTCTCGACCGGATGGTGAATAAAATCGTGGAAGTTTCGCAACAAACCCTGCATCATTACAGTGGTAACTATTCGTTCTATGAACAGGAAAAGGAGATCCGACTGGAGATGCAGCAACGGGAATACGAAAACCAGCAGGATTTTATCAATCAGCAGGAACGATTTATTGAGCGATTCCGGGCCAAGGCCACCAAAGCCAAACAGGCACAAAGCATCATAAAAAAACTCGACCGGCTGGAACGAATCGAAGCCCCTGTGGTAGAAACTTCGAAACTGAAGATCCGCTTCAATCTGGGTCGCCAGCCGGGAAAAGTTTTAAGCACCTTCGAAAAGGTGAGTAAACGATATGGCGATATTGAAATATTGAACGCGGCGGATGCCGAAGTAAACAGAGGTGATAAAATTGCACTGATTGGTGCCAATGGCCGGGGAAAGTCCACGGTGTTGCGATTGCTTTCCGGTATGGAAGGGGGTGAAGGAAGTATCAGTATCGGACATCATGCCGATATCTCGTTCTATGCCCAGCATCAACTCGAAGCATTGTCGATGGACAATGATATTTTAGATGAGTTGAAATTATGCGGAAGCGAAAAAACCGAACAGGAACTGAGGGAACTGCTGGGTTGCTTTTTATTTCGTGGTGATGACATTTATAAAAAAATACGCATCCTGTCGGGTGGTGAAAAAGCCCGTGTAGCCTTAGCCAAAACCATACTTGGGAAAGGTAATTATTTATTACTCGATGAGCCTACGAATCACCTCGATCTGAGTTCGGTGAATATGCTGATTCAGGCACTGAAACAATACGAAGGAACCTATGTATTGGTTTCACACGACCGATACTTTATCGAGAATACTGCTAATTGTATCTGGGAAATAGAAGAAGGAAAAATAAAAATCTTCCAGGGACATTATTCCGAATGGGAAGAATTTAAAAAGCGGAAAACAAAAACGCCGGAACCAGTTACACCTGGTGTGGTTACACTAAAAGATGAAGCGATGGTGAAACCGGTACCGAAAGCGAATGCACCTATACAAAAGGAAAAGCAAAAGGAAGAAAAGAAAATCCGCAATCGTTTTAATAAACTGGAAGAAGAAATGGCTCGTCTGAAAACCGACATTGGTGAAGCTGAACAAAAACTAGCCCTTCCTGAGACCTATGCCGATAAAAACTTGTTTCTCGAAACCGAAAACCGCTACCGGGAACTGAATCAACGACTGCAGTTAATGCAACCGGAATACGAAAACCTCTTTGAACAACTTATAGCATTTGAATCCTGAATTATGAAATATATCCTTCTTCTTGCCGGCACCCTGATGGTTCAGCACAGCATGGCCCAGCAGAAAAAATTTACCTTGCCCGAAGCCGTGAATGGGTTAAGCTCCACATTGGCCGTTAAAAACCTGAAACAGCTTCAATGGATGGGGAACAGCAATAGTTATGCGTGGTGTTTATTCAACGACAGTGAAAAATGTGTATTGAGAACCAGAGCCACAGATTTCGTAACCGACACTTTGCTGAAAATAGAAACCCTGAACACTCAATTGGGGGCAGCAGGGATCAATACATTGAATGCATGGCCGGCACTTCAGTTCCGTAACGAACAGAGTATGTATTTTCAACATGAAAACCGATTACTTTCTTACAGCATAGACAAAGATGGAAAAACCGAACTGCGTACGCTGGCCAAACTGCCGGAAGATGCCGACCCGGTTTGGATCGATACCTCAAAGATGAGTGTTTGTTATGTATCGGGAAATAATTTGTATGCCGCCTTTGCAGAAAGTGGCTTTGTAAAAATTACCGACGATGGTTCAGAAGACATCGTGTATGGCAAGCCGGTACATCGGGATGAATTTGGTATCGACCGGGGTTGCTTCTGGTCGCCCAAAGGAAACTATCTGGCTTTTTATCGTATGGATCAAAGTATGGTAGAAAAATATCCTGTGGTGAACTGGAATACTGTTCCTGCCACCGTGAAGAATGTGTATTATCCTTTTGCCGGTCGCACTTCTCATCAGGTGAACCTTGGTGTTTACAATTGTCGCAGCGGACAAACAATTTATCTCCAAACCGGTGAACCCAAAGATCAGTATCTGACCTCCGTCACCTGGAGTCCGGATGAAAAATGGATTTATGTGGCTTTATTAAACAGAGCTCAAAACCATGTAAAACTGAACCGCTATGACGCACAGACCGGTGAATTTCAGGAAACCCTGCTGGAAGAAAAAAACGATCGCTATGTAGAACCACAACACCCGATATACTTTGCCGGCAATAAAACTGAAAATATGATCTGGTGGAGTCAGCGTTCCGGGTTTATGCATTTGTATCTGATCCGGAATGGTGAAGTGAAGCAACTCACCAGTGGGAATTGGCTGGTGAATGAAATTCTGGGGTATCAGGAAGAAGGGAATGAATTATTTTTCACGGGAACCCGCGAGAGTCCTATGCAAAAGAATGTATATGCTGTGAATCTGAAGACCGCGGCCATCCGCCTGGTTTCCACCACACTGGCAACCCATACGGCACAGCTAAGCAGTAATGGTCAGTATCTGATCGATGTATATACTTCGGGAACTATTCCCCGGAATATTGAAGTAGTGCAATTGCAGAGCAAAAATGAAAAACGGATTTTCACTGCCCCTGATCCGTTAGCCGCCTATGAAAGGGCACGGGTTGAGGATATAAAATTGTATACCACCGATTCTACCTTGCTGTACGGAAAACTGGTGTATCCCATGGGATTCAATCCTTCTAAAAAATATCCGGCCATTGTATATCTCTACAATGGTCCGCATGTTCAGTTGAATAAAGATACGTATCCGTATAGTGGCAATCTCTGGTATGAATATATGGCGCAAAAAGGCTACTTCGTATTTGTGGTCGATGGCAGGGGAAGCAGTAACCGCGGATTTGAATTTGAAAGTATTATACACCGAAGATTAGGTACCGTGGAGATGGATGACCAGTTACTGGGGGTTCAATACCTGAAAGGGATACCTCAAATCGATACCAACCGCTTAGGCGTTCATGGCTGGAGTTTTGGTGGCTTTATGACGACCTCGCTGATGCTGCGCCATCCGGGGGTGTTTGCCTGTGCCGTAGCAGGCGGACCGGTTTTAGACTGGAGTATGTATGAAGTAATGTATACCGAACGCTATATGGATACACCGGAAGAAAATCCGGAGGGCTATAAGAATAATCTGCTGCTTGATAAAGTAAAAAACCTGAAAGGAAAATTACTGATGATACATGGCACCGACGATGATGTTGTGGTTTGGGAACATAGTTTGAAGTTTATTAAAAAATCGGTGGATGAAGGTGTTCAGGTCGATTACTTTGTTTATCCGGGCCATCCGCATAATGTTCGCGGAAAAGACCGCGTGCACCTGATGCAAAAAATCAGCGATTATTTCGATCTCTATCTTTTAAATCCATCAACACGTCTCTGATTAAGGTATTAATTTCATCGGTTCAATGAAATATTTAATTCAAAAAATGGCATGTAAAAAGTTTATCTCCTTTATCGGTTTGTTGTTATTCAGCATTCCTTCCCTGTTTGCACAATGTAACCTGTCGATCGTAAACTTACCAGATACCCTTCTGGTGTGTAAGAATACCGCAGTGCCTTTAAATCCATCGATAGGAGCGGGTGGTGGTACACCCTATTATATGGATACAACATGGACACCGGCCACCGGACTTTCCAATCCCAATATTATTAATCCGGTAGCCAGTATAGGTACCAGTTCCATCACCTATACGCTGACCATTCAGGCTGTAACCCCTGTGAACCTGATTCCTAATGGTGATTTTTCACAAGGCAATACCTTGTTCAGTTCGTCGTATGTATACGGAACCGGAGGCCCCTGGGGATTGCTTTCAAATGAAGGTCAGTATGCTATTGCTACCAATCCGAATAGTACCCATATTAATTTTGCCAGCTTTGGCGACCATACTACCGGTACAGGGAATATGATGGTGGTGAATGGGGCCGGTACGCCCAACGTCAATATCTGGTGCGAAACGATTAATGTAAACCCCAATACCTGGTACGATTTTTCGGCATGGGGTGCAACCTGTGTGGCCAGCAATCCAGCCATTCTTCAATTTTCAATCAATGGTACGCTGGTAGGAACCCCGTTGGCTTTACCACTTACCACAGGGTTGTGGACCCAGTTTCATGTAACCTGGTTCAGTGGAAGCAATACCACTATTACCATTTGTATTACCGATCAGGCCACCGCATTAAGCGGGAATGATTTCGCTATTGATGATATTTCCTTTCGTGAAATTTGTACTGTAAGTGATAGTATTCATATCGAAACCGTTAATCTTACTCCTTCGATACAAACCGAAAACCACTTTGGCTGTCAGGAAGACACCGTATTTTTCTTTGCCAATAATGGCGCCGGTACCCTGCCCACCTCGTACCAATGGAGTTTTGGCGACGGGTCCGGTTCGTCGGCAAAGGATACCTTTCATATCTACCCTACGCAGGGTGTATATACCGTAAAACTTATCACTGAGCGAAATGGATGCAAGGATTCTTCTTCGGTTACCGTGAATACACTACATCCCCTTCAGGCTGCCTTTGCGGTATCCGATACCTTTTGTGTGGGTGAAGTGGTTACGGTTGTAGATAATTCAGTTACTTCAGGACCCACCACCTATCAGTGGAACTGGGGAGATGGTACCATCGATCAGAATACCAGTCATGTGTACTCTACCGCCGGGCTTTTTCAAATTACCCTGGTTCTGCAGGATACCATTGGTTGTATCGATTCGGCCACCCGTTCCATTATAGTACAGGAAGCCCCATGGGTTTCATTTACCCTCAGCGATTCGTTGCTCTGTGTGGGTGAACCCATTTTTATTAGTGATACCGTGAACGATATGACCCAGCAATTCACCTGGGATTTTCAGGATGGCGTGGTTTTAAATAATGTTCATCATCCGATGCATACCTATTACGAACCGAATGTGTATACGATTACGCTCACAGGAAAAAACCTGAAATGCCCGAATTCGGTATTTACGAGAACAGTAGAAATTGAAGATTATCCTGCTGTGAACCTGGGACCCGATACAAGTATTTGTCCCGGTGTAACTACCGCTATTATTCTTACCAACCAATTGAACCCCGGAGCCATTTCTACCTGGAGCACGGGTGAAATCAGCAACCAGATCAGTGTGAATACCCCCGGACGATACTGGATACAAACCAACAGTGCGAAGGGAGCCTGTATCAGTACCGACAGTATATGGGTTCAGCGCGATTGTTACCTGAATATACCCAATTCATTTTCACCGAATGGTGATGGGCGTAATGATTACTTTCTTCCAAGAGAAATCTTGTCCAGTGGTATCAGCTCGTTCGAGATGCAGATATTTAATCGTTGGGGTGAACTGATCTTCAGTACCACGCAAAGTGATGGCCGTGGCTGGGATGGCAAATACAATGGTGTGGATCAACCCAATGGTGTGTATATCTATCTGATCAGGGCCGTTTTTATGAATGGTGTTCAAAAGGAATACACTGGAAATGTGACCCTGTTACGATGATTAGATCGCAGGTTCCATACGTTATTGGAAGCGATTTTCGTTTTTGATTTGACTATGTACTAAACGCTGTATGAACCCGATGAAATTCCTGCTTGTAGTCCTTCTCTGTTTTCAAACGGCAGATACTTTATCGGGACAGCAGAATGAACAAAAATCTGATACAAAGGATTCAGCGAAGAAGATTTCAGTTCGCGAAATAGAAGGTACCTGGTTCACATCCGATTCTACTGGATTAGCCATACAGTTTATTCAGGAGGGAAATGGTGACGTATATCTGGAAGGCATCAGACATGGCATTAGCCGATACAGTTTCTTGCTGGAAAAGGATAGTATGTCCACACAGGGCGTAGCGATTAATTGGCCACCGTATTACTGCCGTTTACACCTGATCAACCCCGGGGAACTGGAAATTATGTTTTACCATGTAGGTTCCGGTAGTGGCCCATGGAATCATTTCAGAAGACATGCAGCTACCCCACATATAAAACATGATCAGGAAGATTAGTATTCATACTCCCATCGCTAGCAGTTGTTATTCGTAGTATTTGAATCGGCAAGTTCCACATGAGCTTACAACGAATCGCTGCTCATCCGTGTTAGCGGGCGGGGTATAAAAAAACAAACTCAGGCTTTTTCCAACTCATCAACAAACCCTTCCCAATTACT
>CAYWKR010000052.1:0-9343 GCA_964458785.1 uncultured Bifidobacterium sp.
GGTACAACCCAGGGCATCTTTACACATTACGGTATAGGTTCCCTGACAAAGCGTATCGAAGGAGGCTCCGGTTGTAACCACCGAATCGGTCCAGGTGGTGGCTGTGACCTGTGGATAAAGATAAAATTTCTTACCCCCTGTTCCGCCCGTTGCAACAGGGGTATATTTACCCAAACACGGATTGGGGCAGGTAGGATGCGTTAAAGTGGCCGCACTGGTATTGATCGTAATAACCGCCGGTGAACTTAATAGTTTGGTGGCAGTAGCCGTGCATCCGTTGGCATCTGTAGCCGTAATGGTATAGGTTCCGGAAGGTAAATTATTAAAGCAACTGGGCGTAGCCGTATACGTTACATTCGGATAGGTTGGATTGATGCTATACGAATAAAAGGGTGTACCCCCTGTGGCATTGAAACAAAGCTTACCACTACTGTCACCAAAGCAAATAGGATTGGTAGCTGTAGGACTGGGTAATGTCAATAAAGTAGGATTAATCAGATTCCGAACCCCTGTTTTGGTACATCCATAGGCATCGGTTACTGTTACCGTAAAGGAAACACCTGCAGTGAATATCAGATTTTTCCATAAACCCGGAGCCGGATTCGTCATACCAGCCAAAGTAGGTGCCACCGAATAGGTATATGGACCAACACCTCCTGAAACCGATGACACATAAAGCGAATCCAGATTAAACTGATCGTGACAAGGCGGACCCACACTTAAACTAAGATTAGGCGCACCTAATGCCAACACCGAAGGACGAGTAATAGTAGTGTCTTTCTCGCACCCTGCTGCATCTTTTACGGTATAGGTTACCGGCGATCCGCCCGAAACGGTATAAATGCTATACCCGGGAACGGCAGCCCCGTAAATGCCCGCAGCCGGTGGCAACCCACCGCCTGTTGCTTTATACTGATAAGGCGAAGTTCCGAAAACACCATATACCGTATCGATGTATTTCAGGTTCACACAATCAAATCCCGACCGTACAGTGTCATGAAAGGTACCTGGTACAGTAAAGACGAGTGTCTTTTGGGTTGAATCGGAATTACCACACAAATCAAACCAGGCATTGGCCACCGCCGTAATGGTATAAGTACCCGGAGCCAGATTGGCAGCAAAGGTGAGCGTCGCCGTATCGGTGGCATTGGCAAAGGTAGGAGCTGAATTGGGTGCTGCATTGGTACAACCCGGACAGTTCGCCCCGGGTGTTACCACAAAAGCAGGTGTTGCAGGTGATATGGTAAAATCGACCCCGGCACCTAATTGTGAACAACGAACCTGTTCTGAAATTTTTATTTTTATTGAATTGATCGGATTACAGGGATCAAAAGGCAATACCGAAGCCATATATGGTTTGCGGTTATCGAGAATATTGGCCGTGGTTCCTGAAAACTGCATATTGAACCCACTGGTATTCAAACCACCCGGATTACTGATACCCAGTATATAGGTGCTTCCGGCGGTTATCGTAACATTCGGTTCGAAGTTGGCAGCCGGTGTGGTTCCGGTTTGTATCCC
Organism: uncultured Bifidobacterium sp.; assembly: GCA_964458785.1. Classification (GTDB taxonomy): domain Bacteria; phylum Bacteroidota; class Bacteroidia; order Chitinophagales; family Chitinophagaceae; genus OLB11. The sequence goes on from CAYWKR010000052.1 coordinate 1,522, forward strand.
GGTGGGACCATTCCCTGCCGCATTACATTCAACCACATTGGCACTGGTCAGGGTTCCGCAACCGGTTACGGTTACATCCCATAAAGCCCAGTCGAGATCTGAAGCACTGTCGTTGGCATTCAACCGGAAATTAAATATACCTGTTGAATAACAGGTAAATTTATAAAACATCCAGTTTGAGTTGTAGGCAAAGGTTCCTGTCGAACTGGCGCAAGTCCCAATAGGATTTGAGGCCGGGGTGGTTACATACGAGAAGGCATTGTTAATGACCCCACCGCATAAAGGACGGGCATTACAGGCCGACTGGCTTTCACACTGGTTAGCCGGAAGTAACTGGGCCTTCAGGGTGGTGGTAAATGCAATCAGTAAGAGTACAGCGCTTAAAATTCTTTTCATAATAAATCGTATAAGTAAAACACAAGAAATATCAGGGTTTCAAAGGCTAAAGTAATGTGAAAAGGAAAGGGACACAAACTTTTTTTGTCATGTTATTTCAATATTTAACCAGCCTTGTTTCAAGCCCGTCAAATACGGCATAGGTATCATACCGGATCCAGTCGCCCAGATTGATAAAAGTACTATATTCATTGAGTTTCAGGGTACAGGGTACATGACGGTGCCCATAGATGAAATAATCGATTTTTTCGGTTTTCAATACCTCCCGCGAATAGATAATCTGGTGTTCTTTTTCGATATCCTCCATGGCCGCTTCCTCCCCCTGATGTTTCATGCCCAGCCGACTGAAATAATCGGCCATTTTCAATCCCAGATCCGGGTGCAGCTGACGGTATAAAAACCGGCTCAGCGGGTGACGGAATACCTCTTTCATCATCCGGTACCCCCTTTCCTGTGGGGCTACCCCATCACCATGTCCGATATGAAACCGCTTACCCTGTATAAAAAAGCTTTGAGGTTCATGAAAAACCCGGGCGCCCAATTCAGTTTGAAAATAATCGCGTACCCACAAATCATGATTTCCGGTAAACAAACTCAGACCTATACCAGCATCCGACAATTCAGCCAGCTTTCCCAAAAAGCGGATAAAACCCTTAGGCACCACTCGTTTGTATTCCATCCAGGAATCGAATAAGTCACCCAGTAAAAAAAGATGTTGTGCATCGCCTGAAATCGAATCGAGCCAGGCACAAACCCGACGCTCCCGTTCCCTGCTTCGGATAGCATCCGGAATGCCAAAATGAAAATCGGAAGCAAAATAGATCCGCTTTCCTTCCGCAACCTGTTCTTGTTCTGGCATCAGACAAATATATAGCAGTACATTCAATAGCAGGCCGGCATTCAGGTTGGCTCCTTTATATTTGCTCCCATCTGTTGTACATGAATACATTGCATATAGCCGGACTGGAACCCCTTCCTGTATTTGAAGGAAGTAACTTTATTAATGTAGGCGAACGAACCAATGTAACCGGTTCAAGGAAGTTTGCCACCCTGATCCGGTCCGGACAATACGAGGAAGCCCTGAGTGTTGCACTTCAGCAAGTGGAAAACGGAGCCCAGGTGCTCGATATCAATATGGATGATGCCCTGCTGGATGGTGAATTAGCCATGACTACGTATTTAAACCTGCTGCAAAGTGAACCGGCCATTGCACGACTGCCCATTATGATCGACAGCAGCAAGTTCGGAATTATTCTGGCCGGCTTAAAATGTGTTCAGGGAAAATGTATTGTGAATTCCATTTCACTGAAAGAAGGCGAACAGGCGTTCAAACAACAGGCCCGGATCTGTCAGCTCTTCGGAGCCGCTGTAGTAGTGATGGCGTTCGATGAAAAAGGACAAGCCGATACCCTCGAACGCAGGATTGATGTATGCAGCAGAGCCTACCACATTCTGACCCGGGAATTACATTTTCATCCTTCCGATATCATCTTCGACCCCAATGTATTTGCGGTCGCTACCGGCCTGGAAGAACACCTGAACTACGCCATCGACTTTATTGAAGCCTGCCGGGTATTGAAAAAACAATTTCCCGAAACAACCATCAGTGGTGGAATCAGTAACCTGTCGTTCTCGTTCAGAGGCAATAACTATGTTCGGGAAGCCATGCACAGCATTTTTCTCTTTCATGCCATTCAGGCCGGGCTGGGAATGGGAATTATCAATGCAGGCGCCCTTCCGCTGTACGACGATATTGAACCGGAACTGAAAGTGGCTATTGAAGATGTGCTCTTTAACCGGCATCCGGAAGCCACCGACCGCTTGATTACCCTGGCTGAAAACTGGAAAAACACCAAAGGCAATCAGGGACCCGGCGCCGATCTGCAGTGGAGAGAAAAGCCGGTGGAGGATCGTCTGGTACATGCCCTCGTTCACGGCATTACCGATTTTATTGATGCCGATACCGATGAAGCCCGCGAACTGTTTGAAAAACCCTTGCAGGTGATTGAAGGTCCTTTGATGAAAGGAATGGATGTAGTGGGTGACCTGTTTGGCAGTGGTAAGATGTTTTTACCTCAGGTGGTGAAGAGTGCCCGGGTGATGAAAAAAAGTGTGGCCCGTCTGGAACCTTATATGGAGAAAAATACGGAGACCGGAAATGGAACCGTATTGCTGGCTACTGTGAAAGGCGATGTGCACGATATCGGAAAAAATATTGTGGGCGTTGTACTGGCCTGTAACGGATACCGGATTATTGATCTGGGAGTGATGGTGCCGGCCGATACCATACTCGACAAAGCAATCGAATGTGGTGCCGATGTGATTGGTCTGAGCGGACTCATTACCCCCTCGCTCGACGAAATGGTACATATTGCCAAAGAAATGCAGCGAAGAAAAATGACTGTTCCGTTGCTCATCGGCGGTGCTACCACATCACGTACACATACAGCCGTTAAAATTCAGGAGCAGTACGAACACGGTGTAATTCATGTACTGGATGCCTCACGCAGTGTAACCGTAGTAAGTGATCTTCTGAATGAAAACAAAAAAGCCCTGCTCGAAAAAACGGAAACTGAATACAGGCAATTACGGGAGGACTTTAACCGGCGGAAAGTGAGCAAACAATTTATTTCACTGGATGAAGCCCGAAAGAATGCATATACACTGAGTAATACCCAACCCCTTCCTGCTCCTCTGCAGAAGGGAATCCATATTTTTAATGAAGTAGATTTACATGAACTGGTGCCTTATATCGACTGGACACCCTTCTTTATTACCTGGGAATTACATGGAAAATTTCCTGCTATTCTCAGCGATGAAAAAGTGGGTATTGAAGCTACCCGCCTATACAACGATGCCAAAGAATTACTATCCACCATCGTTCGTGAAAAATGGCTGCAGGCCCGGGGTGTAGCCGGAATCTTTGAGGTACAACGAAATGGAGATGATATTGATGTTTTGGATTCGAAAAAATACACCCTTCATTTCCTGCGTCAACAAAACCTGAAAGCAGCAGGACAACCTAATTTTTCATTAGCCGATTTTATTCATCCGGATCTACCCGATCATATGGGCGCATTTGCCGTGAGTATTCATGGTATTGAACCCCACCTGAAAAAAATGGATGACGAACACGACGATTATCATAAAATTATGCTGCAGGCTCTGGCCGATCGGTTGGCAGAAGCTTTTGCAGAATGGTTGCATGAAAAAATCAGAAGAGAACTTTGGGGATATGCCCCGGCCGAAGGATGGAGCAATGAAGAATTAATTAGTGAAAAATATCAGGGTATTCGTCCGGCACCAGGCTATCCGGCTTGCCCCGACCATACCGAGAAAAATACCTTATTTGATATGTTGCAGGTGGAAAAAAATACCGGTATACAACTCACCACTTCGTTGGCTATGTATCCGGCCGCTTCGGTGTGTGGCTGGTATTTTGCCCATCCGGAAAGCCGGTATTTTGGGATTGGAAAAATTCAGGAAGACCAGGTACTCGATTATGCCCAACGCAAAGGCATGACAGTGGAAGACATAAAAAAATGGCTTCAACCCTTGCTGGACTGAAGCCATAATTACGTGTTGTAGTCAGTTTACTTTTTACGGCGAACTACTTTTTTCTTTGTCATTTTTGTCTTTTTCACCGGTGCGGGAGCAGCAGCCGGAGCCGGTTCCCCACTCATCATATTGAGTATTTTCTGTTGTACTTCGCCGCTGAATGCGTTGCCCTGAAAATCGAACTGTGTTAAACGGGTAAGCAAACGCAATTCTTCAGGAACATCTTTTAACTGATTGTTCATCAGGTTCAGTTTATTCAGTCCACTCATCATACCGATTTCCGAAGGAAGTTCCTGAATTTGATTATTACTCAGATCCAGTTCTTCAAGTCCCTGAAGAGAAGCCAGTACAATCGGGAAATCGACAAAGGTATTATTGGGTGCTTTCAGGGTTTTTAAACTGCGAAGATTTGAAAAACTGGCTGGTAAATCATAAATACGATTTCCGGCGGTGCTGTTATCACCCAGAACCAAGGTTTCCAGATTACTTAAACTACCCAATTCAGAGGGAAGAAAGTGCAGGTTATTATTCGAAAGATTCAGTTCACGAAGATTTTTTAGAAAGCGGATATCGGAAGGAACATAATTCAGATTGCAACCACTCAGATCCAGACTGGTAATATTCTTCATCTGACGCACCAGATCCAATACATACTTCGGATTTTTTATTTCATTCCCACTGAAACGAAAACTTTTCAGCGCCTGAAGATTATTGATTTCAGGGGGCAGATAGGTGATCGGATTCCCGGTTATGTCCAGTTCTTCCAGATTCACACAATTGGCAATATTCACCGGTAGCGTACTGAGCTTATTATTCCGGAGAATTAGTTTGCGCAGATTCTTCAAATCACCTAAAGAAGGTGGAATAGCCGTTAAATTGTTATTGGATAAATCCAGCACTTCGATATGATTCAGCAGAAAAACATCCACCGGAATTTCGCTGATATTGGCATTTTGTAAGGTGAGTTCCTTCAGGTTGGGGTAACGGAAAATTTCTTTGGGAAATTTATTGAAGGGTTGACTGGCAATCCGAAGCAGGAATACACAGTTATTATCATAAGCCGCGGACGGCAATTTATCGAACACACGATCCGGGTCGCAAGGGTCGGCTAATGGGTAATATACCTGTGCCATAACTTGCTGACTCAGGAATAGGATACTCAATGCAGAAATCAGTTTCTTCATCATACAGTGCTTAAAAATTTGGACTAAAGTATATACTTTTTTGAAAAGAACTTAATTTTTGAGCGAAACATACCATTTTACTTCATTCCAGTGGGATTTACACCACTTGCAAAGGCGTCCCATCAACTAAAAAGCAGATAAGTTCAATATTCAAGGTTTTCGGTATTCCATCTGTTTTAGTAGATTTTAAATGTATATCAAAAGTGCCCGGAAATAGGATTCAGCTCGTAGTTTAATTACCTTTGAAAGAAGAATGAACCATGAAATTTCAGACCAGCATATTTTTAATAAGTTCTTTTCTCCTGTTCAGCTGGGATAATCAAGCACAAATTATTGCCGGTTCGCCTGCGCCAGGTATTCGGGTAGATACCCCCAATATAGTTCAATATATACCAACTAATTCAAGCGATTTAAGACATTTATTTTTGAATTGTGACACAGTAAATAATGTAAATCTGTTTGGTGGATCAGGCTCTTACCCAACAGGTGCTGGAATGGCATGGGTTTCTGATTCGTATTTTTTTGTATTAGATACTACTATTGAAATGGGTAAGGGCTTTTTCCCGACTATTCCGTCAGGTCAGGGGCCGCCACAAGTTTACGGAGCCCAGCGTATCGATGCAGGGGTTTTAATTGATGGTTCGCTAAACGTGGACTGGTTTTTTGAGGATAGTGTGGTACTGAATAAAAGCAAGATTTCACCTATTGTCGTTGAATATTGGAGTTGTGATTTTGATATGAAATATATTCCCATAAGAAAAAAATACGGTAGTGAATACCTCTATGGTTGGATATTGGCCAGTGCAAATTCTCCTTCCTTCAGTGCAAATCTTCTTAACAGAATACACCAGATTACTAAATTCCCTCAATTACATGTGATATATGATACGTTGAACTGTGGCTCGTCATACACTTTCTCCGATGGGTTTACCGTGAACAGTATATTACATGACACCGTGTACGATTTTGTAATTCCATCAACGATTAGTGGTTGTGATAGTTTAGTAAGAACAAAGTTACATGTACCGCCAAGTTATCAAACAAACATTTTTGATACAATATGTTCTGGACTACAATATGTTTTTCCCGACGGCGACAGCGTAAATAATCTGACCAAGGATAGTATTCATTATAACATCTTTCCGAATGTGAATGGTTGCGACAGCATCATAGTTTCAAATGTTCATGTATTGCACGATACTACCTTTGAGACCGTCACAGTCTGTTATGCTTCTTTGTTCACATTTCCTGATGGACAAACTTTTACCATGTATAGTAACAATTCACACAATAGTATGTTCGTGAATGCGAACGGATGTGATTCTATTATTAAAACAAATGTTTTTGTAATTCCAAAGGACACTACCATCAAGATTGCTGTTTGCGATCAATATTATTTTAATGGGCAATTACGCAAAACAAGCGGAATTTATTTTGATACGCTCACCAATATCTTAGGATGTGATAGTCTGATCAAACTCAAATTATCAATTAGTTCGGCAAAAATAACTTCAGTTATCGCCACCCCGGCCTATATATGCGATTCGGGAAACACTACGATAGTAGCGAATGTGAACAATATAGTGAATTATTGTATTCCAGTGGCAACGTGGAGTATATTTTATAATATATCAAATTTCACCTTCAATACCACCAGTATAAATCATTCTACGAGTTCTGACACAACAAGCTATCATTATTTTTCTTCCTTCAATGCTAATGTGACGGCAGGCGCAAGCTATCCTTTTTCGATTAATGGAAACACCGAGGGCAGAGCAATGTGGGTGGATTTTAATCAGGATGAAGATTTTGATGATCCGGGAGAGCTGGTATATACTAATTATAATGCGAGTTCATATTATTCTGTTCCGTTTACTGGGAATATCACCATACCGCTGAATGCCTTGGATGGAAAAACGCGAATTCGCATCGGGTGTTATACAACTTCCAATATGATAGATCCATGTGGTAATACAGAGTATGGTGAATTTGAAGATTACAATATGACCATTTCAGGCGGGGTACATACTGTCAACTGGAGCCCTGGTACTTTTTTAGGTACAACGTATGGAAACAAAGTTGAAGCAATAAATGTTAATGCAAACACTACTTACACCGTTACTGTCACCAGTGGTTTTGGTTGTTCAACGACATCGAGTATTAAAATAAATGTTCATGAAAGTTCCGCTGGAAGTCAAAACATAACTATTTGTTCGAATCAAATTCCTTTTACATGGAATGGGCATAGTATGACAACGAGTGGTACATATAATTTTGTAACATTAAATAATGCAGGTTGCGATTCAAACATAGTCTTAGGCTTTAATATTAATCCTATACCCACTCCCAAAATTGTTCAATCAGAGAACAGTCTCAGCACCTTATTCTCATATATTTCTTATCAATGGTATGAAAATGAAATACCGATTTTGGGAGCAACGGCTCAACATTTTTCTCCTGAACATAATGGAAACTATACTGTTAGGGTAACCGATAGTAATGGTTGCATCGCGGGCTCGCAGAAATATATATATGTTCAGAATGAAAATAGTAACTCATGCCATTGTGAAGTAATACCCAACCCATTTGCAGATAAAATACTTGTTGTAAATAATCTGAATTTTCAGTTGGCGACCATAAAATTGTATTCATCAACGGGAGCACTGCTATTAGAAAAATATAAC
>CAYWKR010000053.1:0-9119 GCA_964458785.1 uncultured Bifidobacterium sp.
CATGTTCGCTTCTTTTACCAGCGAAGGCCTCCCTGCGAATTGATACGTTCAGAAGGAAATAATTTTATCTTAGCCCGTTAAAAAAGTAATTATGGCCAAAAAGCCAATACCCCGAACCGAAACGCCTAAAGCGGCACCCGTTACCGAGACGGTGATCACATCACCTGCTACAATCTGGGATAAACTGTGTAGCGGCTGGGTTCCTCATATTCTGTTTCTGCTGGCAGGTCTGCTCTTGTATGCCAACACCTTTCAACACGAATTTGCGCTCGACGATGAATTGATTGTTTGCGGTAACGATTATGTTCAACAGGGTACGGCCGGGATAAAAAATATTTTTACCGGTGATATTTTCGACAGCTATAATAAACAAATTCACAGCGAAGCTAATCTGGCAGGAGGTCGTTATCGTCCTTTCTCACTGGCCACCTTCGCCCTCGAACAGGAAATTATCGGAACCCACGAGAAATATGATGAAAAAGGGTGGGACCTGAACGGGAATCAGGTAGGGGAACCCAATGAGGATAAAAATCATGACGGGGTGTATAACGGAAAGGATGTAAAGGTCGTGGGTATGCCCCTGCGTCACGTAGTGAATGTATTGCTTTACATTTTAAGCATTTCGGTGGTATTTGTTTTTCTGCGCACCTGGTTTTTTAAAAATACACCGATCGTGGCGCTGCTCATCAGTCTGCTTTTCCTGGCACATCCCATTCATACGGAGGTGGTAGCCAATGTGAAAAGCCGCGATGAAATTCTGAGTCTCATGTTCATGATCTTAACCCTGCACTATGCCTTCACCTATTTCGAACAGCGAAGTATGAAGAATTTAGTACTCGCACTGGCTTTTTATATGATTGCATTGCTGAGTAAGGAATACGGGGTCAGTCTGCTGCTTATTTTGCCTTTGGCCCTTTATACCATGCATCCCGGTATGAAGTGGAAAGATATTACCCTGCTTATGACCGGCATGCTGTTTACCTTTTTAATTTACTATGCCATCCGCAGTCAGGTAGTTTTAGGTCTCGATGAAACATCACGTCAGGATAGCGAATTGCTCAATAATCCGTTCAAGGATGCAACGGCAATTCAGGCCTGGGCCACTAAAATATTTATCAACCTCAAATATTTTGGGTTACTCTTATTCCCGTATAAACTTAGTTGCGATTATAGTTTTAATGTAATTCCTTTCCGCACGTTTTCAGCCCCCGAGGTATGGCTCAGTATCGCACTATTGGGAGCATTATTTGCTGCCACATGGTATTGTTTCCGCAAAAAGCACTGGTTGCTTTTCCCCTTACTTTTTATTTTAATTCACCTCTTCCTGATCAATAACTTCTTCTTCAATATCGGAGCCACCATGGGCGAACGTTTGGTGTACCATTCGTCGCTCGGGGTTTGTATTTTGCTGGTAGTGGGTATACAGGCTTTGGTTCAGAAAATAAAAGTTCCGCAGGCACAAAGTATGGTTTTAATCTGCCTGCCCCTTCTGGTACTGGCAGGTTGGAAAACCGTTGCACGCAACCCGGCCTGGAAGAATAATATTTCGTTGTATACCACCGATGTAATAGCATACCCGAACTCGACGATGCTTAACGGGAATGCCTGTATTTCTTTATTCGATATGAGTAATATGCCCATTTATAAAAGCAGGGAAAAGCAATTACTCGATAGTGCTTCGATGTATGGTTACCGGGCGCTTGCATTACATCCGGGCTATTTTTATACCCATATGAATTTAGGATTGGTTAAAGCCAAACAGGGTAAAATGGATAGTGCTGCTTTCTTCTGGTTGAAGGCAAAGGAACTGTCACCGTACGAAAAACAATTACCTGAACTACTTGATAACGCCGCAGCATATTATTACAACAAAGGCATGGGCTACTTCAACCAAAATAACCTCGAGGCTGCCATGAAAGAATTTCAAACAGCGCATCAGGTAAAACCCAACGACCACCGGCCCTTATATTTTATTGGTATGATTTATCTGAAACAAGGGAATAAATTACTTGCCAAAGATTCCTTTATGAAGGGACTGCAATTTGCCCCCGGCGATCAGACCCTGCAACAGGCCCTGACAGAAGCATCCCGTTAAACGTATATTATGAGTAAAAAGAAGAAAGCATCGAGTCAATCCGTACCCACTACTGCTGCACCGGTTTCTAACCAGACAGAGCAGCCGGTCACTCAACCTGAAGCAACGCATGCCTTTTTAAACCGGATCACACAAGGATGGATACCGTATGTACTGCTTGTTATAATGAGTTTTGCTTTGTATGCCAATACACTCCATCACGAATTTGCACTCGACGATGATATTATTATATGCAAGAATGAGCATGTACTGAAAGGATTAGCCGGTATGGGCGATATCATGACAAAAGATGTATTCGATTCGTATTATAAATCGCTCAATTTGCAGGCACAATTGGCTGGGGGACGTTACCGTCCGTTTTCAGTAGCCACCTATGCCATCGAACAGGAATTTATTGGCACCCTTCCCAATGGGTTGCAAAAAGATTCCTGGGATATAAATCATAATAAAATTCAGGATCCCGGTGAAGATGTGAACCACGACGGACTTTTTACCGATCGCGATTTTAAAGTGAGAGGAACCATGCTCAGGCATTTCAACAATGTATTGCTATACGCCATTGGTATTTGCATGATTTATCTTTTTCTGAGTTCCTGGTTCTTCCGTGATAAAAAATGGATGGCGCTGCTTATCACTATGCTGTTTCTCGCCCATCCACTGCATACCGAAGTAGTGGCTAATATGAAGAGTCGTGACGAAATTCTATCCCTGTTATTTATGGTATTCACCCTGCATCTCAGTTTTCTGTATATCGATACACGTAAACGGATGCTGCTGTTATGGATGGCTATTACCTATTTCATTGCCTTACTCAGTAAAGAATATGGGGCTACATTGTTGCTGATAACGCCATTGGCTTTATGGGTTTGGTTCAGGAAACTTAAAGTGCAGGATATGATTTTGCCTATGGCAGTGCTCGGAATCACCTTTGCAGTGTACTACTCCATCCGCAGTGGCGTAGTACTGGATATAGGTTCAAACAGTGTGCAGGACAGCGAACTGTTGAATAATCCGTATTTGTTAGCAACTGATGCACAGGCTGCAGCTACCAAGTGGTTCATTAATCTGAAATATTTTATGTTGCTATTGTATCCGGCTGTAATGAGTAACGATTATAGTTACTGTGTTATCCCGTATCAGGAATATAGTAATCCGGCTGTGATTCTAAGTATACTCCTCATTCTGGGGTCAGTGGCTGCACTGGTATACACTATACGAAAAAGAAGCTGGCTGGCTTTTCCTATCGCTTTTGCCTTGCTGCATTTATTTCTGGTCAACAATATGTTCTTCAATATCGGTGCCACCATGGGCGAACGGCTGGTGTATCATACCTCCCTGGGAACTTGTATTCTTCTGGTCTATGGTGCTTATTTCCTCTTCAGGAATATTCTGAAGAATAAAGGGGAATGGATTGTACTTCTGTTTGTGCCGGTTATTGTTGTTTACAGCGCTAAAACCATTGCACGAAATCCGGCATGGAAGAATGATTATGCTTTAACCATGACCGATGTTCAGCACTTCCCGAATAGTGTGATGTTAAACGGAAATGCTTGTAACCGCCTCATTGAAATGAGTGAATTTCCTAAGAATAAAAAAGTAGAATCTTTATATCTCGACAGTGCATTGAATTATGGCCGAAAGGCATTGGCACTCCACCCAAGGTATGTTACTACCTACCTGAATATGGGGATGATAAAAATGAAGAAGGGGCAGGTCGACAGTGCCGCATTCTTCTGGGACAAGGTAATTGAGCTTTTCCCTGTTCATCCAAATGTTCCACAGATCCGTCAGTTTCTTTCACAGAACTATATGAAACAAGCCGGTGATGCCAGTGCAGCTAAGAATTTTCCGGCTGCGCTGTCGGCTTATCTGAAGGCAGCCCGTTATATACCCCAGGATCCCGGTTTGAATTATAATATCGGTGTGATGTATTCCATTCTCCAGAATCCGGCAAAGGCCAGAGAATATTGGCTGAAGGGTTTACAATCGGCACCCGGTGATGCCAATCTGCAACGGGCGCTTCAATCGGTGGGCGGAAAGTAACAGGGCGTCTAAAAATTCTTTATCATTCGGAAATGAGGTATACCTACTTCTTCAAAAGTATCCCCATCAGTGAGGTATCCCAGTTTTTCGTAAAATCCTTTTGCATTATCCCGGGCATGAAGTTCAATGCGTTGATAGCCTTTGTCAATAGCCAGATGTTCGGCATGCAGAACCAGTGATTTTCCTACCCCGATACCCTGATATTCTTCCTTAACAGCCATTTGCCTGAGTTTTAACGTATGGTCCGAAAGGGGTTTCAGCATCACACAACCCATCAGATTTCCTGTATTTCGTGCACACAAAACCCATTGATCTTTTTCAGATTCCAGGTCTTCGGTAAACAAATCCAATCCCAGCGGAATTCGAAGTATTTCCTGTCGTAAAGCATACACGTCCTGGATGCCGGGTTCATCATGTGATTGTAGTTCTATCAGCCATTCCATAGCCTCAAAGATACGGGCAGGATTCCTGTAACATTCCATGGGAATAATGCATAGCCGCATGAACGGAACATGTACTTTTGCGCATTATGGCAAAAATGGATGTCGCCTTCAAGGCAACCCGGAATTATGCACGGGAAATGGATGATGCAGATCAGCTTTCTGACTACCGGCAGCGTTTTATTATTCCAAAACATAAAGGCAGAGATGTAATATATTTCTGTGGTAATTCACTCGGACTTCAACCGAAAGCGGTTCAGGAAAAGGTAGAAGAGGAATTGGCTGACTGGGCGCGTTTTGGAGTAGAAGGACATTTTCAGGCTAAACGACCCTGGTTCGGATATCATCATTTCTTTACCGAATCGTTGTCCCGTCTGGTGGGTGCCCGGGCTAATGAAGTAGTTGCCATGAATACACTCACGGTGAATCTTCATCTCCTTATGATTTCCTTTTACCGACCAGAGAAAAAACGATATAAAATTATTATGGAAGCCGGTGCCTTTCCTTCCGATATGTACGCTGTAGAAACACAGGTGCGTATGCATGGATTTGATCCGGATGATGCCATTGTGGAAATTGCACCGCGAAAAGGTGAACATACCCTGCGGGCCTCTGATATTGAAGACACGATTCGGCTGCACGGAAATAAGGTAGCTCTGGTTCTGATGGGGGGCGTAAATTATTATACCGGACAATACTTCGATCTGGAATCCATTACACGAACTGCCCACGAGGTTGGCGCTCTGGCTGGTTTTGATCTGGCCCATGCCGTGGGAAATAAGGTGTTGCATCTTCACGACTGGAATGTTGACTTTGCCTGCTGGTGCTCGTATAAATACCTCAATTCGGGTCCGGGTGCTGTAGGCGGAATTTATGTTCACGACCGATGGGTAAAATCAAACACCACTTTTCGTTTGGGTGGTTGGTGGGGACATGATGAAAAGACCCGGTTTAAAATGAAGAAGGGATTCAAACCCATGAAATCGGCTGAGAGTTGGCAAATGAGTAATGCCCAGGTGATGAATATGGTTGCTCATCGAGCATCACTTGATATTTTTGATGAAGTGCGCATGAACGATTTAGCCGATAAAAGCCTGCATCTCACAGCGTATGCCGAAACTTTATTGAAACAGATTTCTCATTTAAAGTTCGATATCATAACTCCTTCTGATCCGCTGGAACGGGGCTGTCAGCTTTCCCTTCTTTTTCGTTCCCGCGGGCGCGAGGTATTTGAACATTTACAGCAGCATGGGGTAGTGGCCGATTGGCGCGAACCCAATGTGATTCGGATTGCACCGGTGCCATTATATAATACCTTTCAGGACGTGTATGGTTTTTATGAAATCCTGATGAAACTCAGGTAGCTGATTCTTCGCGGTCAGTGACTGAAGTTATAATGATCCTGGATTCGTTTTCCACGGAAGAATTCTTTTCCGTGTTTATCGATATACCCTTTGTGTGATTTGATATAGGCAAAGCCATGTATGAACGATGGTACAATTACATAAGGCATAGGATACGAACCGGCCAGCGTTAATTCGTATTGAGGGGCAATAACTACCTTTCCGCTGGTGTCAATAAAGCCCAGTTGATTATTACTATCCGTAAAGGCAGCCAACCCATCGGAAAAATTAGACACAAATCCATACGTAGAAGGTAAGGTAAGCAGGGTTTTTCCATGTACATCTTTAAAGGCCACGTACTCTTTATCCATGTCCATGGCGCGTACCAATTTGCCATTTTGATCATTAAACAAAGTGTCCTTATAGTATTTAGAAGGAATCATGCCGTCTTCAGTATAGGGATCCAGTCCGTATACCGACAAGTATTGTAACGTAATCTGGTCGACAACATAATCAGAAACCTTTTCACCTTTACTATTCAGTATCTTATTAGCATCACATAAATAAAGGTCACGTCCCAGGGAATAAATATGCTGGTATTCAAAAGGAATTACCGCTTTCCCGTATCGGTCAATCACGCCATATTTTTCCGTTCGGTAATCCTTCACTGTAAAATATTGCTGGGAAAAGAAATCACCGGTATGTCTGAAAAAACCAACGGTTTCAGAAATCACACCATACGGTTTTTCATATCCTTTTTCATCACAAAATAAAAAATCACCATCTTCCGAATAATGACCAAACAGATGTTCACTTAACTGAAAAATTCCATTGACTCTGTAGGGGAGATTGAATTTAAATTTCAGGTTATCGTTCAGATCCTTTGCTTCATAGGTTACCTCACTTTTATCCTCCTGAGCCGTTCCAAAAATCAACAGGTTATTACAAACACCAACAAAATGTTGATCGGGTTTCCATCTGAATACCTTTCGCAGGGCCCCGGTCCGGCTTCTGATATGGTATACGGTTCCGAATCGAAACCAGCACAGGGTATCGTTGTTTTGAAATAAAGTATGGTTATGTGACAATTCCTCAAATAAAAACCGGCCGGTACTATCGTAATGCATACTCAATACGGCTGTGTTTCTGTATTCCGATTTTATTTCCGGAACAATAATCGACAGCAGACCATGGTATAAGCCCTTCTCTTTAGTAAGTTGTCTGAATTGAAGAGGGATAATGGCCTTTCCACTCGCGTTAATCAGTCCGTACCCATTATCGTTCTTTACAATGGCTCCTTCGCGGTACACGGCATGGACTTCCTCGTACAGCGGTTTCAATGTGATATTTCCTTGTTTATCGGCAAAGCCAAAATGTTCACCATCGCGGTATGGGATCATCGATACCTCGGCACCATCGAGCGGAATCTGGTCTCTGTCAAAATGCCGGTCGATCAGATATTCGTCTTCATTATATAATAATTCAAGGGTATCTATGGGTTCACTTCTGTTCACCTGAGCATGAAGTCCTGTGAACGAAAATACTACGGCGAACAGGCCAGTCAGCATTCTCATTTCAGCCCTTTGGCGTCCTCAAGGAATTTTGCCAATCCGATATCGGTGAGTGGGTGCTTCAGCAAGCCTAAAATACTATCCAGCGGACAGGTACATACATCGGCACCGGCTTCTGCACAACGAACAATATGCAGCGAGTTTCGGATAGAAGCAGCTAAAATTTCAGTCTGAAAACCCTGAATGGTATATATATCAGCAATCTGACGAATCAGTTCCACACCATCCCAACTACTGTCGTCGATCCGGCCGAGAAATGGCGAAACATAAGTAGCTCCGGCCTTAGCAGCGAGAATGGCCTGTCCGGCCGAAAACACCAGAGTGCAATTGGTTTTAATGCCCTGATCAGTAAACCATTTAATGGCCTTGATTCCGTTTTTGATCATGGGAACTTTTACCACAATATGTGGATCAATGGAGGCTAATTGTTTTCCTTCGGCAATGATTTCATCAAAGGTAGTCGATATCACTTCGGCACTTACCGGAGCCTGTACGATATCGCAAATGGCTTTATAATGCTGGTCAACCGCTGCCTTTCCCTGTATTCCTTCTTTGGCCATCAGGGAAGGATTGGTGGTTACCCCATCTAAAATACCCAATTCATTGGCTTCACGGATTTGAGACAGATTGGCGGTATCGATAAAAAACTTCATGCGGAAATAAATTTGCGGCGAAGATAAATAAGGAAATGAAAAAGGGAAGGGAATAAAAAAAGGCAAGTTACTTATATCGCACCGCTCAACCACATACCTTTGCTATGTTCCCATCCTGGAGGAGTAGCAGGAGCTGGCCGTATAAGACTTGCCGGCGCAAAGGTAAACGGAAATTCCACTGCTCCAAATATTTCTGTTTTTTCTGTAAGAAACCGGGTAAAACGCCCAACTACTCCTGCTTTGAATGGAATTTGATGGCTGAACCCAGTCTTACATTTTGTCTTTTTCTGCTCCTGACAACTTATTTAAATGATTTATATATTTAACATTCCCAAAACACCCGCAGAGTTCCAAAAGCCAATGCCAGCCAGTACCTTTGCCAGGTTTAAACCATGCGTAGGATTTTATCCATAGTATCCATTCTGGCTTTGCTCTTTGTACAGGGATGGGAAGCCAATGCACGTCCTGCTACGCGACCACCTGCACATAAAGGGGGGAAAACAAATAATCAAAAGGAAGTCAAAGCCGTTGTTCATAAAAAAAACACACATGCTGTTCGGACACTTCGTCCGGATTCAAAACCAGCTGCAGCAGTAAACGCTTCCCGAACTAATACCCCGGTTCTTCCTGAGTCGAATACCGATTGCACCCCTGCAAAGACAGTTACCATTGTGAATGTATCGGATCGTAAAAGTGCTCCCAGTGCCTGGTCGGTAAACAATGATTTGTTGCTGGCCCGAACCTGTAAGCCCAACCCGGTAGCTGTAAAAAAGGAAGTAAAGAAAGAAGAGCCATCTTTTGCCGAGACTGTAATCGATTGGGTTCAGGATAAGTATGCCTCTATGATAGATGTGCTTCCCAATCAGATTTCCAATGTGATGTTGTATCGTTTTATCGACGATTGGTATGGCGTAAAATATCGTCTGGGCGGAACATCGAAGAAAGGGGTGGATTGCAGTGCCTTCGTTCAGACC
>CAYWKR010000054.1:0-9003 GCA_964458785.1 uncultured Bifidobacterium sp.
CCTGACCGACTCGGTATTGAATGGGAATACACGAACACATACCCTCACCGTTCCGGCCAATACCCAGCGGGTTAAAATTATGCTGAACTGGTTAGACAAACAGGCTGCTGTGGGAGCCACTACCGCGTTGATAAATGATCTGGATTTGAAAGTTACCGATGCTTTATCGGTTACGTTTCTGCCCTGGGTACTGGATCCTACACCGGTGGTTGCCAATTTAAATGCCAATGCGGTTCGGGCAGCCGATCATTTGAATAATGCCGAACAGGTAACCATCGATAATCCGGCTGCGGGTACGTATACAATTGAAGTACAGGGATTTTCAGTTCCTTTCGGACCACAAACCTATTTTATATCGTATGAATTTATTAGCAACAATGCCCTTGAGGTCACCTATCCTATAGGAGGAGAAGGATTTGCACCGGGAGAAACACAGGTCATCCGCTGGGATGCCATCGATAACGGAAATCCCTTCTATCTGAGCTATTCCACCGATAATGGCATGAGTTGGAATCCGATCATCAGTGGTATCGCTTCCAATCAAAACTATTTCGACTGGACGGTACCGAACCTGCTCAGTGGTCAATGCCGTATTAAAGTTACACGAAACGGAACACCGGCAAACAGTCCGGAACGGTTCTCCATTATTCCGATACCTGCCAATGTAACTATCAGTCGTGTTTGTCCGGATACCATTACCCTCAACTGGTCTCCGGTAGCGGGCGCCACTTCGTACGAGGTGTATATGCTTGGAAATAAATACATGGATTCGGTGAATACCACTACCGATACCTTTTATCATTTTACTGGGTTAAACAGTAACACCGAACACTGGTTTAGTGTACGAGCGGTGTCCAACTCTACCCAGGCAAAAAGCCGTCGGGCCATTGCGGTTAAACAAGTTGCCGGATTATCGAATTGTATACTTGGTTACGACTTGCAGGCGCTTTCTTCACCTCAACCCGGATATAGTACCTACCCAGATTGTATTAATTATACATTACCTGTAAGTATCGAAATAAAAAATAGCGGTAGCAATGCGTTAAGTGGCATTCAGGTGTACTACCAACTGGATGGGAACACGCCGGTGGCTGAAACATTTACTGGATCCCTTAATGCCGGACAAACAGCCACTCACATCTTTAGTTCAGCCTTAAGTGCACTTGCTCCGGGAAATCACCAATTGACACTGTGGTGCCATCATGCCTCGGATATGTATGCTGTGAATGATACTACCCTAAGTACTATTTGGATAGCAGGAAGCACGACCGCTTCCCTCCCCTGGTCTGAAAACTTTGATGGAGAAACACTTTGTACTGGTGTGAATGTTTGCGACTTCACTGAATGTCCGTTGAGTAATATGGTGAATGAAAAGAACGGGGTCAGTGATGCCTTCGACTGGAAAGTATTTGAAGGTTCAACGCCCAGTACCTCCACGGGTCCGGATAACGATCATACCGGGGGAAGTGCAGACAGGCATTATGTATACACGGAAGCATCGTATTGCTATACACAAAAAGCTTCCCTGCTCACTCCTTGTTTTAATTTTCCATCGTTGTCGAAGCCGGCATTGAACTTCTGGTATCACATGTATGGGGTCGATCAGGGTGAACTTCATGTAGATGCTTTTGTAAATAATCAATGGCAACCCGATATCATGCCTGTTCTTTCAGGCGACGCGGGAAATACATGGAAATTCCGGAGTGTGGATCTTTCTTCATTCGCCGGTCAAAAAGTATTTTTCCGGTTCAGAGGAATTACCGGTTCAGGTTCTAAAAGCGATATGGCGCTCGACGATATTTCAGTAGTGGATTCTGCTGCAGCCAGTTTGGTAACAGACCACAACATAGAATTCAATGTGTACCCGAATCCAATGAAAGAGGTTCTGATAATTGAATCGAAAAACCACTCTTCCTTTGACCGGGTGGAGTTATATAATGCAACCGGTCAACAGATCATCACCGAACAGAAAAACATGCCGCTTATTCAGATGTCTGTACGTACTGCTACCCTTTCACCAGGTGTATATTGGGTACAGGTTCTTAAACAAGGACAAGTGATGTACCGTAAAAAATTGATTAAATGGTAAGGCCATTATTCCTTTTTATCGGAAGGCCATAGTTTCATTCTGCGTAAAATTTTCTTTTCGTAATTCCAGAAGAAACGGAATTGCCCGAATGGAATGGCAATGATTAAAATGAGTACCTGATAACCAAAAATGAGCATCCCTATTTTAGTTATCCAATAGCTGAAAGAGAATTTTTCCAGTTCCAGCCAGGTAGAAATTTGTCTTGAAAAATACGCTGTGAGGGAGCCTGTTATTGCAAACACACAAAGAATCAGGAACAACTGAACGCTATTCACCTTCCAGCGTTGTTTCAACTTTTGGAACATGAATCGTTTCAGTGTTTGTTCACGTCGCTGACACTGTGAATATCCATCAGCAACTTGGGTTCTCTTCCATCCATCACCTTAGTGAAGGCTTCGTCAGGTATGACTTCATTCACTGCATGACCTTGCGAAATCACACTGTGCCGGTTCACATTCATCGGACCGTCGATGATCCAGTCGCTTGTATTTTTTTTATCGAAGCGGCAGGTATTACAAATCCATCCGGTTTTACCATTGGTTGTGTTGGCTGCCACTTCGCCCCATTCGTCCTTTCGGGCTGTTACACGCAATACATCGTCGCCACGATACCACAGCGTTACTTCACCGCAGCAATCCGAACAGGAACGATGGGCAAGAACCGGGCGGGTAAACCAAACCCTGTTTTTAAATCGGAATGTTTTATCGGTCAGGGCACCCACCGGGCACACATCAATCATATTCCCACTGAAGTTATTATCAATAGCCTTAGCGATATACGTAGAAATTTCGGCATGATCTCCCCGTTCGAGTACGCCATGGCATCGTTGATCGGTTAACTGATCGGCCACATAAGTGCAACGATAACAAAGTATGCAGCGATTCATGTGTAACTGAATGTAGGGACCGATATCTTCCTTCTCAAAAGTTCGCTTCGGAAATTCAAAACGGGTAGATTCTGTTCCGTGTTCATAACTCAGATCCTGCAGATGGCATTCACCGGCCTGATCACAAACCGGACAATCCAGCGGATGATTGATTAACAGCATCTCCACTACACCGGCCCGGGCATCGCGTACTTTATCGCTGGTAATATTTTTTACCACCATTCCGTCCATCACGGAGGTACGGCAACTGGCCTGCAGTTTAGGCATTGGACGAGGGTCTTTGGCAGAACCGGCTGCAATTTCAACCAGACAAGTCCGGCATTTTCCTCCACTGCCTTCCAGTTTACTGTAATAACACATGGCCGGAGGAGTTACATCTCCACCAATCATTCGTGCTGCCTGAAGTACGCTGGTACCGGGTGCCACTTCAAGGGAAATATTGTCGATAGTGACAGTAAATGTAGATTTTACGGGAGTTTGCGCTTCACTCATGGGAACAAAAGTAGCATTTGAATCTTTTCTAAAAAAGCCTTTTTTCTGCTATGGAACAGTGATTTTAAGCTGGCTGGATGCATCCCTGACCACATTGAAGTCGACCAGGGCATCAATCCCATTGACATGGCCGGTACAATGATGCTGCCAGATACACCAGGGAGTTGAAATACCCGGCTTTGAATTATTGGTATAATGGGCTATCCACAAGGGGTATTCGGGGAAAGAATCGTTCAGCATTTCTTCAAAGAACACCGGATTCGTATAGATAATAGGTTTTTGATGATAAAACTCTTCCAGCACACTTAAACATTCTTTCAGTTTTTTCTGAACAAGCAACGGAGCACATTGCTGACTTTCTTCAATATCTACTACCGGTAACAAATCTCCTTTGCTTAACTGCTTTACCGTTTGAATAAAATGGATGGCCTGCCTTTTGGCATCAAGCGACGGATGAAAGTACATATATGCACCCCGCTGGATATGGTGCCTTTTCATATCATCCCAATTTCTCCGGAAATGCGGATCAGTGTAATCAGTTCCTTCTGTAGCTTTTGTAATTGCAAAAGCAATTTTAATTCCCTGGTCTTCCATGCCGGCCACTTCATCCCATTGTATGGTTTTCTGGTATTTGGAAACATCAATTCCATGCATCGCATAGCCGCCTGGTATGGAGATTCCAAAGCCTGTATAACGAACTGATTGTTCATTTTCAGATTTAATAAAATAAATAAGTAGTATAAGAAATACTATTGCAGAAAGCAGTATTGTAAATTTCTTCCCGGCCACATTCAATGCTACCTTTCGAAATGTTTACAATTCAAATATCTTTGACAAAACTTCGTTAAATTAAACATGCGAATTATTTACCTGCTCCCCTTACTGTTTACTTTTTCCGGAATCAAGGCCCAGGTGAATGGCGGACAATCCGGATTTTCATTTTTGCAGGTTCCGCAAAGTGCCCCTTCAGCAGCTATGGGTGGATTTGTGGTTTGTTCGCAGCGTATGGAATCCGGTTTTGTGAACGATAATCCGGCACTACTGCAATCCGGCATGCATACTACTCTGGGTATACAGTACAGTTATTTTCTTGCGGGGAGTCGGTTGAATATTTTGAATTATTCGCATCAACTGAAAAAAATAAAAACGACCCTAGGTGTTGGACTTCAATATTTGAATTATGGTGACTTTAATTTCTATGACGCTACCGGTATGGCTATTGGGAATGGTAAAGCCACCGATTATGCCATTCGCGTAAGTGCTTCACGAACATATCTGGATCGCTGGCGATATGGTATTTCGTTGCGATACGCTCATACTGATTTAAATAGTGAGAAGGCAGCAGCTTTATTAGCCGATATTGGTGTTACCTATTCCGATACAGCGCATGGATGGTATTGGGGCGCAGTAGTAAAGCAGGCAGGAATTACATTACGTACAACAAACGCCATGGGTTCGATGAATCTGGTTCCGGATTTACGGATGGGGATCGTGAAGCGTTTTAAGAAAGCACCATTTTCTTTAGGCGTTGTGGCACATCATTTATACACCTGGGATATTCGGTATAACAATCCGCAGGACATTGAAAACAACACACTTTTTATAGGTGACACTTCGGCTACAACTGAAAAAAATTATTTTGCCGATAAACTCTTCCGGCATTTCATTTTTACTTTAGGCTTACATCTCGGAAAACGCATCGAAATTGGCTTCGGCTATAATCATATGCGTCGTTCCGAACTGGCATTCAGTGATAAGAAGGGCATGAGTGGCTTTTCATACGGAGCCGGATTGAATCTGAATCAGTTTCAATTCTATTTTTCACAGGCGTACTATCAGGTAAACCGTCCGGTGACTACACTGGGTTTGAATATGCGTCTCAATAAACTGATTGGCTCTAAAACAAACAGTCCCTGGTCGGAACAATTTGCATCCTCGTATTAAAAAAAGAAAATCCCAGCTAAGGGAATTTCTTAAATGATGTTACGATCTAAATATCAGCGGCTACGATCAGTAACCCATTGAGCCACTCGCGGACCTAATTCTTTTTGCGAACGGGCACCCACAAATACACCAATATGGCCTCCGGGAAATGCGTACAATTCTTTATCCTTTGAACCAATTTTATCGTTTATGGCGATAGTGGATTCGTTCGGAATAATATTATCCTCGGTGGCATAAATATTCAGGAAAGGCATAGTAATGTTCTTAAGATCAACGGTACGGCCGCCTAATTCAAACTGATTTTTAATAAGCTTATTATCACGGAAAAGATCCTTTATATACTTGCGGTACATTTCACCTGCCAAATCCGGACAATCGGCCTTCCAATACTCCATGCGAAGGAAATTCATCAACTTGGATTCATCACCCAAATTATCCAAAACCCCGAAATACTTTGAAATATCACCGCTGGGTTTAAGCATTCCGAATCCCGCATTAAGTAAGTCGGCCGGAATAATTCCGAGTGAATCCACCATGGTATCTACATCGAGATATTTAGTCCATTTATACAACATGCAACGGTCGGTTGTAAAATCAAATGGAGCCACATACACTGTTAAGGTATTCAGCTTCTCCGGATAAAGTGCTGCATAGATGGTCGAGAACGTACCGCCCTGACAAATACCCATTTTATTTATTTTCTGTAAACCATGCGCTTTACGAATAAAATCAACCGCTGAATTCATATAGCCATCGATATAATCTTCCATAGTCAGATAACGATCGGCACGGGTTGGGTAGCCCCAGTCCATGATATAAATATCCAACCCTTCGTCCAGTAATTTTTTAATCAGTGAACGATCGGGTTGTAAATCCAGTACATCATGACGATTCATAATGGCGAATGAAACCAGAACCGGGATTTTACATTTCGCAGGAGTTCCCCGATCGTAACGATAGAGTTTTACCTTATCCATTTCCCAAACCAGTGTCTTCGGGGTAGTACCTACTTCAACTTTTCCAATACCCTGCAATGTGTCGTAACCTTGCTGCAGTTTGGAGACTGTCTGGCTCATTTCTTCCAATATTCCCAGTGAGTTTGTCATGTTCATTTTTATTTGGCGCCAAAGTTAATTGAAAAATGCCATGCACATCTTCCCATTCCTAAAATTCGCTTAGAACATTTTGATGGCAGATATAGATAAAAAAAGTCCCGAACGAATCCGGGACTAATTTTATTTGTAAGCAAAAAGTACGGGGTTATTTCCTCAGGTTCGGGAACGGAGGAGGAGTGTTAGACGGACCTGTTTCATCAGGACCAGCCGAACGGTAGTCTACTGCGTCTACATCTCCGCTGGAGTTACCATATTGGAAGATGAAGCGATCGCGATCGATACCTTGTTTTTCAACCATATAGTTGATTACAGAGTTCACACGATCCCATGAACGTTGTTGTTGCACCTTAGTACCGCTACCATTTCCGGTAATCACGGCACGACAATTTGGATTGGCTTTCATAGTATTAGCCAGTTGGTTCAACTGATTCATGGCAGAAGAACTCAGTTTGGAGGCGTTAGCGGCAAAACTGATAGAACCGGTTGGGATACTGTTACAACCAGGAGCTTCAACAGGCTTAATACGGGTGCAGCATTCAGGATCTGGACATTTACCCACACCATCAGCATCTACTGGTTGACATTCGGTAGGTGTAATCAATTGCTTGTCTTTGTAATCAGGAACACCATCACCATCGGTATCGAACGGACAACCGTGTGAATCAACAGAAACACCACCTGGCGTGTTCGGACAACGATCAAAACAATCAGAAATTCCGTCGCCATCAGCGTCTTTATCGCAATTGTTTGTTTGTGCCTTAGGACGCTTCATTTCGTTGTAGCTGTAATCCAGCGGGTTCATCCACCACAATGGATCAACTGATTTACCACCCAGATTCAGATTTAATCCTACGGAGAAATAGTTGATATTATCGAAATCGCGGGTTAAAGCAGAAGGAGCATTGTATGAAGCACCAGGCCATTCTTGCCAGCGTTGACCATCGATCAGGTCATCACTGGAGAAGGTGGCTTTATCTTCAATCTGAAGAGATAACATTTTTGATAAACGAACCTGAACACCGGCACCAGCTGTAGCCATACCTCTCAGGGTACCACCAGCCAGTTTAGAACGGTCGCCATGACGCTCGGCTTCTGTTTCATACTTACCGTCGAACATGCTTTTCAGTTCTTTATCGATAGCCTTACGGTTTTCGAATGCTGAACCTTGTAAGCCGGCTCCGATTGTATTGAAAGCATAGCGATTTCCTGCAGCATCCAATGCATCCACCATGGTTTTATAGGTAATACAACCTAATCCGGCTAATGCGTAGTAACTTACCTTGTTACGGGCTGTGTGGAATTTCAGGTTATTCAAAGCAGCAACTGCCTGAATAGATAATTCGTTAATGGTAGTCTTGTAATTATAGTATACAGGAGTAGAGCCATACCCGGTTCTTACCCATGGATTCTGATCACCATGCCCCCAATAACCATTGGCAGTCTGATAATTATATCCAGAAGCACTTCCGTGGATAAACTGGAGACGGGTAGAGATAACATAACCCCAGGCTTTACGAACACTCAGACCAAATCCGAGGGTATTCATGGGCTTCACCGCACGATTAAAGATAGTGCGTGATTTTACGTCACCTGATACATTCAACATACCTCCTGAAACACCCACTTCCCATTGGTTACGGGGCTTTGCCGGAAAATCATACTGATTGTTCAGAAAATCTCTCTGTTGTGGTATTCTTTTCTCCGGAATCAGTGAGGTATCGGTAAAATCATACCCTCCGCCCCGGTACATACCACTGTTTCCTTCCTGGGCTTTTAACCCACTTGCGGAAAACAGGGCTACTGCACCTGCCAATAATAAGTACTTCTTGCTTGCCATAATTTATTTTTTATTATAAGAATTGATTGAATTCACTATCCGGCAAATATAGACGCTTTTATATTAAACCAAAAATTATCTGATCTATTTTTTAAAATTAATCCTACCCTCATTTTTCGCTGAACCTACTGAATTCATTGAGTTTCAGTACCCATATGAAGATCCAAAACAGAAGCTGATTTTCGTTTATTCCTCTTTCATACTATTTCCTTTATCAGGAAGTTTAAATAAAAATGACCGGTGATTTACCGGTCATTTTTTGTATAAAGCTAAATTTTTCTACTTACCACTTAATTCGGGGTGTTTCGGAGCCAGCGTTGAACTTCCCGATTCTCCTTCTGCAGCCACACGAACACTTACGGTTCCCTTGGCTCCTGATTCTCCAAAACGGAAGATGAAGCGTTCTCCGTCAATTCCCTGATTATCGCGCATGTAGTTAATAATATTATTCACACGATCCCATGAACGTTGTTCTTCCAACTTGTTTTCATTGCCATTTCCGGTGATTATCACCCGGCAATTCGGATTGGCCTTCATTTCGGCAGCCAATACCGACAACGCAGCTTTTATTTCTGAGCTCAGCTTCACTTTATCAATAAATCCACCCAATAACAGGCTGTGAATATCGGAACATCCCCTT
>CAYWKR010000055.1:0-8998 GCA_964458785.1 uncultured Bifidobacterium sp.
ATCCATAAAAAGAGGAATGGCCTCTGTTAAGCTGCCATTCCATACCCGCCTCTATATTCCGGCTTCGCTCAGGTCGCAGCAGGGAATTCCCACCCGGGAAATAAAAAAGTTCGTTGAGTACAGGATTCCGGTTTAAGCAGGAAGCCAGTATTTTTAATTGCATCTGATGCTTCCAGATGGGAATGCTTCCTGTACATAACCAGGCCCATGGAGTAGCGAACCGGTTATTGAATTCCTTCTGAACCATCAAATCAAACTTCATTTTCAGAGGTAGTCGGGCGTGCTGATATCCTAAGCGTAATAAGGTATTATTCAAAAATGCAGTATCACTTGCCATATTCCGACTGTAACTCCATTCTGTTTTCAACTCCAGCGATTGCACGGGTGAAAACTGAAACCGGTGTTGCATAAGCAGAGGTATACGATAACTATGATAATGAGAGGATACCTGATGAAAACTGTCACTGAATGAATAAAATTCACGGGATATTCCCTGACTAAAAACGGATTTCAAGTTTTGATTCCATAGACAGGTAGTTTCAAGAATTCCCCGGAAGGTCCATTGATTTTCCTGACGTTGAATATCCGATTCAAAATCGGCCGGCGCCATACTTCTGTCTTTAGTAAAAAACCAGCCATGAAAACCGCTTTGTACCTTTTTCGACCATGGATGGATGGCATCTCCCATCAGCTGTATACCTCGGGACGGCGACTGACTGATTATTGTTTTCTTCTGATTCGGGCTGTAATATGAAAAGCGATTCTGTTGATGTGAAATAGCAGAATTCAGACGAAAGCCTGCCTTTGAAGCCTGAAAAGTAAAGGTGTTATTTTGTAAACTTTCATAATGCCATGCAGATTGTATGGTTTTAGTATCCGGTTCTTTTCCGGTTCCCGATCGAAGTTCAAGATATTGCCCAATGCCTTCACTTCCGGAATAATGAATATTCACCTGTTGAAAAAAAGAAACGGGTATCAGACTCAGATCCGCTACACCCGACAATACATTATTCAGGTTCATACCATACCAGTAAATTCCGGTTTGTGCAGCCGAACTGCCACGAATACTGAAGGTACTCATATTCCCGGCTCCGTAATTTTTCATATACAATGTGCTGTGCATTTCAAGCAAACGGTCCAGACTTTGTCCTGAATAATTTTTTATTGCCTGTGTATCTACTGTTCGGAATATTGAAACAGGAGATTCTCTTTTAGCACTTGCGTTGATTTTAATAGTGCGAATGGTATCCTGAGCTGTTAGTAAAAAAGCATGAAGCATCAGGAGACAAAAAATCAAAACAGGATTACGCATCATCAGGGTTTATATAAAAAATATCCGGCCCCTACCCCGGCTTCGAACTGACGCAGTGACTTACCAGCCCCGTCGTATTCGTAAAGGGTACTGTTTTGTGTAAACCCTTTAGGATCGCTGATATAAATATGATGTGTTTCGGGATGAATGAAATAATTCCAGAAATAAGATGCAAGGGGTGCTTTCACTAAGAGGCTACATACATGCAATGGGTCGTTGACCGCCATGGAATATAAGCCACCGGTATTCGACGTTCCGGTAAAATCGGCTTTAATAAAAAAGAGCGAATCGCCCTGTACATTTCGTTGCAAACGGATAATGTCATCATCCGGACTGAAATGATATTGATATAAAACCGAATCGTTGGCAGGATTCAAACAGGTTAAAACGGAAGCCGTATTCTTATATTTATTCCCCGACAAAACCCATAGATGTCCTTGAGCATCCACAACAATATCATGTGGAGCCTTTGCCTTCACGTTTATACGATCTGTAATTTGGTCGGTGGAAGGATCGATGCGGTAAAGTACTGAAGAGGATGTATCCCACTGGCAAACGTATACTTTGCCCTGATGCAGTAGCATGGATTCACTGGCAGGACGATCCAATGAAATTTTACCCTGCATGTGCAGATCGGGTAAATGAAGGATGTACAGATCAGAACTATATAAGGAGGTCACATAGGCTTTAGCTGGCTGAACTTCGAGAAGGTAGCGGGGTGAATTCAGTGCCGGACTTTCCGATTCCAGTTGCAGGGTAAAGCGGTGAAGCGCCTTCACTTTGCCGGAACCATTGAACACACAAAGAAGCTGATTGCCAGAGAATGACATCGATTGTAGTACATCCCCAGCCGATTGCTGATTAGCCTGATGATACAAGGTATTGTACAGAACCTGATTCTGAAGATCCAGAAAAGAAATTTCGCTGTTATTATTTCCAAAAGCCCCTTCATTGGCAATAAAAATTCCGGTATGACTGCTATTAGGAAATTGAAAATCATCCGGTGAGGGTCTGTCTTTCACACATGACTGAAGAAACAGAAAGCTAATTACTAGTACAGGAAATGTTCGGTTCATAAACAATGTATCCATTGATGATGAACGATTCCATTTTCATTCCACTGCAAAAGCACCAAACCATGATAAGGGATTTGAATTTCGCCGTTTGCCAATTCACTAACTGGTATTTTTTGACCATAGAGAGTCCATGCTTCTACCTGATCCGGTATTTTATTCTTCTGATAAAAAAGATGACCATTGCATGGATTGGGATACCAGTTGGCTGAAGATGTGTACGAATCATCCTGCACCTGAACCGGAAATTTCTGATGAATTATTCCTACTGCATCCAGATCGAAACCGCCACCCGGAAATGGCGTTGGAAACGGATCGTTGATAAGATGTTGCAGTGCATCCCGGCTTCCGGTTTCCGGATCAATACTTCCTGCAATATCTTCAATTCGTATAAAGCGGATATTATTACAATCCAATGAACTCAGAGCAGAAAACACAGACAAATCGAAAGGGGTTCCGAAGTTCAGAATATATTTTCCGGCCAGATTATTGATTTTTCGGGCATCCATAAAGTCGCCAAAACCTGCTACCTGTATCAGTGTATCCTGATCGCATTGCGAAGGAAAGGTATAGAAATGAACCCCGTCGTTGCTGACTGAAACCTTGGCCAATTCGAGATAGGCCTGAAAAGAATCTGCCGGATTGATAAATCCATTTTCAAATATTGCGAAATCAAATCCGGGTCCATCCACCACCGGATTTTCAAAGAAATACGTTAAAGTACCAAAGTCACCCAGGCTTACCACATCGCCATCGGCTTTACCACAGGCCTTACTTTCGTCACCAAGCGAAGTTTTCCCGGCACTGGTGTCGGTATAATTAAGCCAGCCCCTGTTTAGTGTAGGTGAGCAGGCCCAAGCAATAAATGCCGAACTATCCTTATGCATGGCTGTGCTTCCGGGTTGAATGGCCTGAGGGGCGAACTGTGCTTCGACCAACGGTGTGAACAGAATACCATGAATAATAATGCAAAACAAAGACCTGAAAATCCTGTCGCGGTATTTCATCATTCCGATTTGAGGAGTGAAAAAGTATATCCGTTATACTGAATGAAGTACATGCCCGGTAACCAATCGGCAGTAGAAATAACAGGTTGTTCATAAGCAGCTACCTGCTGGTGACGGTATGGTTTTCCATGAACATCACTAATCAGAAGATCTTGAGGGATGGAAGCAACCGGATGAATAAAGAATTTATCGATACACGGATTCGGGTACAAAAGCGGTTGAACTATTTGCGTAACAGATTCCGCCGATTCAGGTTGCAAGGTCAGGTCATCGATACAGAAATAGGCGGGTGTATTCATACCAAAAGTGCCCGTATCGCTGGATACCAGATTATAGCTCAGGCTATCGATGATTCCCAGAATACTCAGATCAACTTTCTTCCAATCTTTTACAATATAGTCGTTGGCATTGTTGCTATCGCGGAAATCGGCGAGATATACATGCAGCGTGTCTGCTATACTGGGAGTTCCCTGATACCAGCCCCGGATATCGAGACGAAAATAATCGGGATCATTTCCACTGATACCTCCAAATTTCTTGGCGCTAAAATCTCCATTCTGCATCGATCGATAGGCGATAGTGGTATTGCACACATACATTTCCAACGGATGAACACCCGGTCCGGGAAACGTAATACAATTTAGTTCGGGTTGGTAGCTGAGATAGGCTACTCCATAATTGGAAGAATTGCCATGTCCCTTTCCGGCCATTACAGCACAGTCGTTATTTACATAACTCAGGCTGGTGGTATCTTGTTTGGAAGAGTACGCCCAGCCACTCCAGTAATCACCAAAACTGCTGGTATCATTCCGGTTTAAAAAATGGGCTGGTCCGCATTGAAAAGGAGTATAACCGGCTACTCCGGGAACGCCTTTCCAATAATGGAGGGTTGTGTCCATGGTCAGATTTTCAAAATCAACCTGTGCATGAACGTTCAGGGTTGCGATGGCTGTAAACAGCGAAAAGAAAAAAAGGTGCTTCATCTTTACTATAAAGATTTTAGCGGGAAGGTTAAAATAAGTAAGAAAAGTGTATTCATACTTACCACCGGCTTTATTCCCGAAGCCTGTGTAACAAAAAGCGTATACAGGCAGGTCTTCTGACTTGTTCCCGGATCTTCCGCCTTCCCGTTTTCACAGTGGCATTGGAAATCCATACAGAAACTTACAGCACCGGGTAGTGTTACTGATTCACACAGTATTCCCTCTTCGTTTCAACTCAATGAAACACCTGTACGGCTACAAATGTAATCAAGCACTTGGAAAAATGATAGTCCGTACCAGAAATTAATCTTCATACCTACCCGTGAGATACATAATAAATATTTCACATTGAATTTATATATGCAGTTCATTCGAACATAAGCGCGTTTTAAAATGTTATACCATTCAATTGAAACTGAATCCGTTAACATCTTTCCTGTTAAAAACCTTGCATTTCCGTTTTCATCCGTTTACTTTTGGTTAACACAAAAACGACTGCCATGAAACCGCTCTTTACCTTGTTCCTTCTTGTATTTTCTTTTCATGCCTGGGGGCAACCGGGATGCCTGCCATGTCCTGAACGTATTTTCTTACACGATACCATTAATTGTAATTCTCTCGATTTACAGGGAACGCAGGGAACGAGCGGAAATATGGTGTATTCGGCCGGTCAGGGCATTCAAATCCGCGCCTGTCAGAATTCCATCATGGAATACAATCTGTATCCTTTCAGTAATGGGGCAGCGGGCCCTTGCACCTACCCCGGTTTTATTATTGATACTGTGCTGGTTTCGGGCGGCGTATTAGTCAGTAATACCAATTTCACCTTTACCATTCAATGGGGAGGAAGCAGTTCGGGTGTAGTACAAATTCAGTTTCATATTGCCGGTGGCAGTGCAGGAAATCTGGGATGTACCGGAGTCATTAATCTGAGTTACAATTTATTGCCCAATCCGGTAGCTGCCTTTACGGCTTCACCCAGTCCGGCCTGTTTTAATAATCCAACTAATATCAGTTTCAATTCTTCCGCTTCGGTGGGTGCACTCTCCTATTTCTGGAATTTCGGCGATGGGTTTACTTCCACATCAGCCAATCCGGTACATCCCTATACGGCTCCGGGAACCTATACGGTATGCTTAACGGTAACCAATACAGCGCCGGGAAATGGCACAGCGCCGTATGGCAGTTGTCCTTCATGCAGCGATTCGGTTTGCCACACGGTGGTAATCAATAGTTTACCCGGCCCGGATATCAGTTGTATCGCAACGGTTTGTGCGGGAGAATCGGGCACTTATTGTACCAGCGCTTCGTGCAGTACCTATAATTGGGTAATAACCGGTGGTGTGATTACTTCACCCAACCCTTCCACTTCACCCTGCATAACCGTTCAATGGGCATCAGGAAATCCACAGGGAAATATTCATCTGGATGTACCGGGTTGTCCTGGTTTCTGTTCCAATGGAACCGATATAACTGTTCCTATTATCCCCGTATCCACCACTATTTCAGGCAGCAGTGTGGTTTGTGTTGGAACAACTGCAGCTTATTCCCTGCCCACTCTTCCGGGCACGACCTATTCCTGGTCGATCAGCGGAGGCCAACCCATCAACGGAAATAATACCAATACCACCTCCATCAATACCACCTGGAATACCATTGGTACCTATACCATTACCTGTGTATATTTCGATACGGCTTTAAACTGTGGCGGTACAGGTACACTGGTCGTTAATGTGTTACCAGAAATGGAAATCAGCGGTCCGCTGAAACGCTGTGCAGGGCAAAGCAGCAATATGAATTCACATATTGTTACTCCATTTACCAATGTGGCTTCCAACTGGTCGATCACCCCGGCCGGTGCCACCATAAATAGCGGAAATGGAACTGCCACTATTAATGTTACCTGGAATAATGCCGGAACCTATCTGGTTACAGCAACTCCTGTTTCGGGTGGAATAGTTTGCGGCCCGGCAACCTTCAATGTTACGGTATTACCAATTCCGGTTATCAGCGCCATTACAGGTGCCGACAGTATTTGTCCGGCAGGTACCAGTGTATATGCTGCCGTATCCAATATGGCCGGTTTGTATACCTGGACGGTGACCGGAGGCGTGGCAGTGAATCTGGGGTCCAATAACGATTCCATTCAGGTGACCTGGAATCCGACAGGTCCTTATTCCATTACCGTGACACAAAATTCATATGCCAATAATTGCCCCAGTTTGCCTTTCACGAAAACAGTTTATCCTTACCCGACTCCGGCCATCAGCGGTGCGGTGAATGTATGTGCTGATGCTACTGTAACCTATACCATCACCAATATTTCTTCAGGATTCAACTGGCATATCACCCCTGCCCAGTTTGGAACTGTATTGAGTGCACCGGGAGCGAATCCGGTTCAGATCTTATGGCATGGTAATAACAATCCGGGCTTCACCCATACCGTGTATTTACATTATGGACTTTGTAACGATGATTCAATAGCCATAAATATTTACGACCCGGTGATTCCAGTAATCTCGCAAACAGGTTCATTATGTCCGGGCGGCATTACATTAAGCGTAGGTGGTACCGGTACCTATAGCTGGTCTCATTTAGAAAACCCACCGGTTGTGAATAATACCAATACCTTAAGCGGACTGAACTACCCGGGCCATTATTCGGTGAATATTACCAACTATAATAATACAGGATGTAATCTGGTTTCCACTATTAATATACCTGATATTGGCAGACCCCATGCTCAGATATTTGCTAACGGCCCCTTAGTGTATTGTAATCCGAACTTACCCAATATGACACTTTCTGCGGCAAATGTGGGTGGTTATACTTTTCAATGGTTCCTGGGAAATACCTCGGTAGGGACAGGACCGACCCTGGCGGTGAATTCAGGTTTAGTACCCGGAAATGGAACCTATGTCTTTAAGTGCGTGGTTACATTTAACGGGTGTACTGATACTTCGAATCTGATCACCATTTCAGTTTCGAATTGTGCCACTGTACCGGTCATTCTTACACCTTGTGGTGCCGGATTTGATATTACAGGCATCACTGGGTGCAATCCATTTACATTGAGCATTGGAAATCTTACACCATCCGGATCTACTATTGTACCCGGTACCGTGAAAGTATATCATTACGAAGATGGAAGTTTCTTATTTGGAAATACCACTAAGGTATTCAACAGTGTGGGGTACAAACAGATTTCAATTTGTGCTACAATTTTAAAACCTGATTTAACAACATGTACTGTTTGTAAAGACACGTTTGTAACTGTGGAAATTGCTTCTGATTTTCTTGCTCATGATAGTTGTGGCACCGTATACCTGACCGACCTAGCCTCGGTATTGGCTCCGGTAACCATTGCTTCCTATAACTGGAGTGTAACGCCATCCGGAACGTTCAATAATAACACATTAGCCAGTCCGGTGCTGACCATCACTTCGTCCGGAACCTATATTATTACACAAACAGTAACCTCTTCCAACGGGTGCATCACCTCTTCAAGTGATACCGTAACCATCACCTTACCGAATGCCGATTTTCTGGTTTCGAATTCCTGTGTAGGTACCCCGGTTAATTTAAACAATCTGTTTCCGGCTTTGGTAAACTTCTGGAATTTTGGTGATGCTACGTCTTCTAATATAAGTCCTACCCAGCATGCATACGCTGCCACCGGAACATATACTATAACCCATACGGTAACCGATGCACTGGGATGCACAGCCACGAAGTCGAAACCCATTACCATTTTTGCAGCTCCTGTTTGCACCATTACGGTAACCGGTTCACTGGTATTCTGTTCAGGCGATTCAGTAAAACTTACCGCCTGTGCCGGGTATACCTCGTATCAGTGGAAGAATAACGGAGTAGCCATTTCAGGAGCCACGAATTCCATTTTTTATGCCACACAGACCGGAAATTATAGTTTCACTGCCAACGATCCCTTAGGTTGTAATGTAACTTCAGATACGGTAAGTGTAACCGTTAACCAGTCGCCCAGTACCAGTATGAACAGCACCGGGCAAGCCTGTTATGGTGAATTATATACCATTAGTGTTCCGTCATGTACAGGTTGCTTTTATTTATGGGAAGTAGATGGAAATTTTGCTCAGGCCGGTGCCAGTAATTCATATGCCGAAACCATTGGCAATGCGCCTTTCACCGTAGGACCTCATTTAATTAAAGTTACCATCACCGGTTCAAATGGATGCGTAAGTACCGATTCGGTAAATGTGGTATTCAATCCATTACCCACGGTCAGCATAACCGTTACGGGTAATCCACCTATGTTATGCTCGAACAATATTTACAATTTTGTAGCCAGCACAAATGCAGCCTCTCCACTATGGGCATGGACACTCAGCGGATTTAATAATATTCTGTCAACCACCAATACATTAAATGCTTCTTTGGGTGGTACGTACAATGTGGTTGTAACCGATGGCCTTACAGGTTGTACCAATTCAGCTTCGCAGATGATTATGGATAGTCCGGATCTGACGCTCTTCCCTGAAGGTTGCGATACCTTGTGTCAGAACAGCAGTATCACCATTCCACTGGCTTCGTTTAATGGCAATATTTCGGGGTATACTATTACCTGGTACGACAATGCTCCGCCAT
>CAYWKR010000056.1:0-8803 GCA_964458785.1 uncultured Bifidobacterium sp.
CCCATTTCAAAATCAATCAGCTGATATTTTTTAGCCAATTCCCAGTGCGGCTGGGCTCCTTCGTGCAATACCGGAATATCAATTCCGCTTCGAACGACTTCATTGTCTTCGGCATGTTTTCCATGCGGAACCGATTCGTGTGGCAAATTCGGCAACGTAACCAGAATATCATGTTGTTTTTGTTCCAGGGCAACCCATTGTTCATTCAGTTCCCTGCTTTCATCCTTATACCCCGAAACCGCTTTTTTCATTTGCTCTGCTTCTTCTTTCTGCCCTGAAGCCATCAGCTGTCCGATGGATTTGGATGCCTGATTTATTTTCGACAACAGTTCATCGTTGCTGCTTTGCACCTTGCGGCGTTGCTCATCAATTTCCAGTAATTGATCAATCAGATCCGGACGATCCACACCCTTAACCCGAAGGCGTTCTAAAACAAAGTCCTTACGATTACGGATGGTTTGAAGCTGTAACATGCTAATAAAAATTAGGGCGCAAAAGTACATATTCAGGGTCGATTTTTGCCGCGAGCGAATAGAACAATTAATGTACCTTGCGCCTCAAATAACTGAAAATGAAAAAATTAATCCTTTCCCTCAGCCTCTGTATCCTTTGTACCACCAGCCTTTTGGCACAATCCACCTCCGGGGATGCATCGAACAAAAAGAAGAAAATAACCATGACCACCGGGGTCGAATCCAATCTCCTCCAGTTCGCCTTCATTTCCCCTTCCAGTCTGGACCAATGCCTGTGGCCCCGCTATACCTATTTCTTTAATCTGGCAACAGATTTTAATTTCGAAGTGAACAAACATTTCAAACCCTTTGCCGGATTAAGTTTGAAGAATATTGGTCTGATCATCAACACCAACGATTCGGTAAAAAGTAAACACAGGGTGTATACACTGGGTGTACCTCTCGGACTGAAATTCTTTCTGTTGAAAAAAGAAAAACTGATGATTAAAGTGGGTGGCGATGTGTCGGTGGCCATCGATTACAAGTGGAAGAATTATGTGAATAATACCAAGAAAAAAGATCACGAATTTTTCAGCGATAAAACATCCCTCTTGTTTACTTCGGCCTTTATGGGCTTCAGTTATAGTGGTGTGAGTATCAGTGCCAACTATTACTTCAATAATTTCTTTCACAGCGACCTGAATCCGGCTCCTATCGAAGCGCATTTGCTGACCATTGGTCTTGGACTGAACCTCGATCAGGATGCATTTAAGAAAAAGAGTAAGAAAGAAAATACCAATACCAGTTTGTAATTCACATGAATGTTTCGCTGAAGGGAAAACGGGCGCTCGTTTGTGGCAGTACGCAAGGCATTGGTTTGGCTATTGCTCAGGAATTGGCCTTGCTGGGAGCACATTGTACCCTGCTGGCCAGGAATGCTGAACGACTGGAAGAGACTGTACAACGATTGGATCGCAGTATGGACCAGCAACATCAGTGGTTTGCGGTAGATTTTAGCGATAATGCAGCCGTAACTAATCTGCTGTCTGCCATTTCCACTTCACCTTATCATATACTGGTGAATAATACCGGCGGCCCCCCGGCTGGTAAAATTTCAGAAGCTAAAGAGCAGGATTTCCTTTCCGCATTGAATCTGCATCTCATTAACAACCATAATATTACCATGGCCCTGCTTCCGGGAATGAAAAGCCTGGGGTATGGTCGTATTATCAATATTATTTCCACGTCTGTAAAAATACCCTTGCCCAATCTGGGGGTCAGCAATACCACCCGGGCCGCCGTGGCTTCCTGGGCTAAAACCATGGCCAATGAAGTGGCAATCGATGGAATTACCGTAAATAATGTACTCCCGGGTGCTACCTCCACACAACGGCTCAGCAGTATCATCGGGAATAAATCGGCTAAAACCGGACTATCTACTGAGGCTGTGGAAGAAGAAATGATACACGAAATACCCATGCGACGTTTTGGCCTGCCGGAAGAAATTGCAGCGCTTGCCGCTTTTCTGGCAACACCGGCTGCGGCCTATATTACCGGACAAAGCATTTGTGTGGATGGTGGTCGTACCGGTTCTATTTAAATCGGCTCACAATATTGTGATCCCCTATCTTTGCGGCCGTGCAAAAAACAGTAGTCCCCGATCAGCAATCGGAATGGGGCAAGAAACAGCAGGTAGAAAAAATGTTCGATTCCATTGCGTTTCGATACGATTTTCTGAACCGGCTACTGTCGTTCCGGATCGATACCCTGTGGCGAAAAAAAGTAAGGAAAATGCTGCAGGGAAGCCGCCCCGAACATATTCTGGATATTGCTACCGGAACCGGTGATCTGGCGATTGAATTGAGTCGTATTCCCGGTGTAAAAATTACCGGATTGGACTTAAGTCAGGGAATGCTTGACCGGGCAGCAGAAAAAGTAAAGAATAAAAACCTGGACCATTGCATTCATCTGGTCAAAGGCGACAGCGAAGCACTTCCCTTTCAGGAACATAGGTTCGATGCCGTGACCGTGGCTTTTGGCGTACGGAATTTTGAAGACCTTGAGAAAGGACTGAAAGAAATTCACCGGGTACTGAAACCGGAAGGGCAATTGCTGATTCTGGAATTTTCGAAGGTGAAAGCTTTCCCAATCAAACAATTTTATCAACTATACTTCGGTTATATTACACCTGCCATTGGACGCATATTCAGCCGGAACCGGAAAGCCTATTCGTATCTG
Source organism: uncultured Bifidobacterium sp. (assembly GCA_964458785.1). Lineage (GTDB taxonomy): Bacteria > Bacteroidota > Bacteroidia > Chitinophagales > Chitinophagaceae > OLB11. The sequence goes on from CAYWKR010000056.1 coordinate 2,691, forward strand.
ACCGAGTCGGTAAAGGTTTTCCCGGAAGGCGAACAAATGTTAGTAATATTGCGGCAATGCGGATTTAAACAATGTATATGCACCCCTCTCACATTCGGAATCGCATCCATCTATCAGGCCGTTCGTTCATAATTGCCATCGTTCTTCTCGTGAATGCCATTCAGGTATCTGCGCAAAAGGAACGGATGAATAATGCCGAGCATGATGACAAACCGTATTATTTTGGTATTACCCTTGGATTCAATGCCGCTCAGTTTAAAGTATCGCAGTCGCAATACTTTACCACCTACGATACCATAATGAATATCAGTCCGCTCTGGCGACCGGGCTTTCAACTTGGTATCATGGGCAATCTCCGCCTGTCGTCGTTTGTGGATGCCCGTACCATTCCTTCATTCATACTGCGTGAAAAAGCCTTACAGTTCACCCTTCAGAATGATTCGGTAATGACTAATTCCTTCGAATCCATTCTATTCAGTTTACCCCTTGAATTGAAATTCAAATCAGATCGTATGACGAATTTCCGCTTTTATGTATGCGCCGGCGGAAAAATCGATTACGACTTCAATGCCAATAATAAATCAAGAAGGGAAAATGAACTGATCCGGGTAAAACCCATCGACTACGGGTATAATCTGGGACTGGGTTTTGAATTCTATTTCCCGAATTTCATTTTCTCGCCGGAAATTAAAATCTCCAACGGCTTAGGTAATAGTCTCGACCGGAACTCCGATGAACCCACCAATAAGGCCATTGATAAACTGACTACCCGTATGCTGATCATCGGGTTTCATATTGAAGGGTAATTACAGCCTACAGCTCGATACAAACATTTTTTGCTTCGGTAAAAAAGCGCATAGCTTCCCAGCCGCCTTCTCTTCCTACACCGCTATTCTGAATACCGCCAAAGGGTGTTCTTAAGTCGCGCAATAACCAGCAGTTCACCCACACTATGCCGCTACGCAACTGCATAGCCATCCGGTTGGCGCGTGTAATATCCGATGTCCATACGGTTGCCGACAATCCGTAATCGCTGCAATTGGCCAGTTCAAGGGCTTCTTCATCGCTATCAAAGGCTTGTAAGGTAACCACAGGACCAAAGATCTCTTCCATATTCGTATCACAGCGGGGACCGAGATTCTCGATAACTGTGGGAGCAATAAAATACCCCCCGGCACAACGACCGTCCGGATGTACAGCTTCTCCTCCACATAAAATACGACCGCCTTCTTCCCTGGCTCTGGCTATACAGGCCATCACCTTATCGAAATGCATTTTGCTCACTACCGCGCCCTGTTTCGATGTCTCCAGTAAGGGATCGCCAACCGTTAACGTGCGAACCCGTTCTACAAACTCATCCCTGAATCGTTCATACACCGATCGTTGAACCAGGATGCGGCTGCCACATAAACAAATTTGTCCCTGATTCGAGAATGAAGACTGCACCGTAGTACGCATCATCTTATCCCAATCGCAATCACCGAAAATGAGGTTTGGATTCTTTCCACCCAACTCCAGGGATATTTTCTTAAACATGGGTGCGGCAACCGCGGCAATTTGTTTGCCAGCCCGTGTGCTCCCCGTAAACGAAATGGCTTTAATACCGGGATGCTGTGTCATGGCGGCACCACAATCGGGACCATCCCCATGAATGATATTTAAAACCCCGGGCGGTAAGCCACATTCGATACAAATTTTACTAAGCAGAAAGGCACTAAGGGGTGTTACCTCACTGGGCTTGGCAATCACACAATTCCCGGCGGCCAGTGCTGGTGCAATTTTCCAGGTAAAGAGATACAAGGGCAGGTTCCAGGGTGAGATACACGCTACAATTCCCACGGGTTGGCGGAGTGTAAAATTCACGGCCCGTTCTTCCATACCATGACTTTCGCTGGCAAATTGTAAGGCCGCCGTGGCAAAGAAGCGAAAGTTGGAAGAAGCCCTGCGGATATCGACTTTCTTACTTAACCAGAGGGGTTTTCCATTATCGGTAGTTTCGGCGAGAGCCAACTCGTCGAGATGCTGATCGATACATTCGGCAATACGGTTCAGGAGTTGAAAGCGGGTTTCGGCCGAAGTATTTTTCCATAATGGAAAAGCGGCCTGTGCAGCCTGAACAGCACGTTCTACATCGTCGGCATTACTGGCCGGTATTTGTCCGAAGACTTCGCCTGTAGCCGGGTTTATATTCTGAAGATATTTTTTTGAAAGGGGTTCCACTAATTCACCCCCGATATAATTCTGAATATATTGATAGTTGCTCAGATTCATGTACCGCAATTGAGTGCCAAAAATACATTCTTTCATTGGTTCGTAAATACAACCGGTACTGGCAGCCGCTGCACCGAATAAACTTTCGTGATTCAGCTAACATTATTCTTTAAAATATGCATTAATTAGTTGACTTTTGTAACAGTATGAATATATCATCTATAACTAAGCAACTATTTATTCAACCAATAGTTACAATTAGCGCTTTGGCAACAATACTTATTTTCAGTACAAATTCATGTGGTGATAAGAAGTCACTAAACGTTTCAAACCTACCTGAATTGCCCCCTGAAATATTGACTGATTTTGACACATCTACTTTCACTAGCAAATTATACAATGAGGGCATTTTTCCTACAAATGACACTAATACCATAGCACACATTCCTATATGTGAGCAAACTTCAGTTTTTAAGATGTCGGTTAAAAAGTCATTTACAGTTTGCTTCCCCAAGTATCATCCTCAACGACCACCTGCACCAGAAGATCCAGCAACCTCCTTCTATAAACTTACAATTAAAAATGATAAAATAAGCAGGGTAATCGAACCATACTATTGTATAACATCGGAAGGCCCATGGGATGCAACTTTACTAGAAACAAAACATTGTAATACCAATATTTATACTTACCGACTTTTAATAAATATTAACCTACCGCAACATAATTATCAGGAACAGGTTGTTTACACTTGGGGTGGCAGCATTGCAGGTCATCCGGCTTCTGTTCAGAAATTATCATGCTCAAAAATTCGTATAGAGCGAAGGAAATGTCCAGGTGAAACACCTACAGATGCTTGTCAGACTACGATGGGAAGTGGCCCTTGTTACTTTCATGGTGGAAGTTGGTAAGTTGGAATTATCTATATAAGGGATATTACTTAAATAGTTTATCTATTATAGCTATTTCAAGGCCGAAAAATGGGAACCCAAATATTCTGCAATGTACCCAATTAGGATTTTTGATATTTGCCATGTTTGAAAGGTTAATCTGCTTTCAGTAATTAAGCAGCTGCCTGTAACAGCACCTTGGCGTCATGATGGTTTTTAGGTTAGGAAGCTTCCATCTCCCAACGTAATCTTATCTAAACTGAAAACTTTTTAGCTCCGTTGGCCGCATGAACGCCAAGCTGCGGACCGGTACCAAGCAAAAACGCCCCGCAGAACGGAGCGCTTAAGCATAAATAATAAAAAGGAGGGTTAGTATTTGAAGCGGATAGCCAGCACAAAATTCCTACCGGGTGCACTCATTCCTGAAGCGAAGTAGCGATAATTTTTATCCAGAATATTTTCGATTCCACCCTGCAATTGCACATACTTGGCTACAGTTACACCAGCCCGCAGATTCACGGTAAACCAGCCCGGCATTCCATTAGGTGTAGCGTAGGGAAGATTGTCTTCACCAGCCAGATTATAATCGAACAGTTTTTTTCTACCATTGAACAAGCTATATAATTCGGTATACCATTGGGAGGTACTGTACCGCATTCCCAAACGACCGGTAACCGGTGGAATATGATCGAGAGGAACCAGCATGGTATCGGCCTGATTATAGCGGCCGTAGGTATAGGTCATATTTCCAAACATGCAGAAATTAGCTACGGGACGGTAACTGGCTTCCACACTTCCACCATACAGGAAGGCTTCGGCTTTGTTCTGACTGGCATAAACCTTGGTCATAGAACCATTATACATGATGGAATCTTTCCCTTCATACGTGAATTTATCTACTACGATGGCATTGGTAAACTGGGTATAAAATCCAGTAGCACCAATTTCAATTACACCGTCATTGTACTGAACCCCCAGTTCCCCGTTCTTGGTGTATTCGGGCTTCAGATCCTTATTGGGTACAATCAGCATATTGTTGGTGGATTCAAAAATCTTCACCATATCATCGAAATTAGGTGAACGGAATCCACTTGAAATATTCGCGGTAAAACGAAGATCATCATTAGGCATAAAAGCCACACCCAGGTTACCGGTTATCGCCTGATTGCTTTGTTTGAGATCCAGAATAGGCATATGAAACTGAATGGCCGTATCTACCAGGGTAGAATGTAAACTGCTGTGATTTAAACGAACACCATCATTAATAACCACCCGATCATTATTCAGTTTCATGGTATGCTGTGCGTATAAACCAAAAAGATTCATGGTATTGTCGCCATCCGGATAGCGGGTATCAATTTTTGTTTCCAGTCCGCTGACAATATCTGTTTTATTCGCTTCCGATTTCAAGGAATTCAACTGCCCGTCGGTTCCTATGGTGAGTTCATGAACCGAAGATTTATGACGTGCGGCGAGATTATATCCGATCACATTAATATTTTCGGTACGATGGGCTATCGTTGGTTTTTTATACCCGCGATTATGCCGGCTTTCAGTCCAGTGCTGATGATTCAGGGTAGCCGTTACATCATTGAAGAACCCATTCAGTCGGTTGGCATCGAAGGTATAAGCGGCCAGGGTTCGGAATTGAGGTCCGTAATACCATTCTGCATTTTTAGCTATCCCGTTACTGGTTTCGGTTAAACGATCATAGCGTGGAATATTGGACGAATTAGAAAGTTGCAGATTCAATCCATGTTTTATTTTATTCCCCTGCATGATGCTGATTTTTTCCAGCACATCCACCTGACTATAACCGGTTTCAACCTGCTTAAACGGATCGGGGTTCACCAGCATGGTATCTACCCCATTCACATTTTCTACAATAAAGTTTTTCTTCCACAACTTCATGATAGAATCCACTCCATTCTTACCCTGTTTCATATCTGAAAACCGGGTAACGGTAATATTGGTAAACGAAGCAAACTTGTTGGTTCCCAGATGCAAACCGGCGTTTACTGTTCCTTCTTCGTTTACTGTGGAATAGCGTACCATAGCCTGTGCACCGTTCAGGGTTAACTGATTGCTTTTCCCGAATTTGGGATCGATGGTCTTCATAACAATCACACCACCCAATGCATCACTTCCGTGTAAGGTAGAAGCCGGGCCGTTTAAAATCTCCACCCGTTCAAGGGCATTATTATCGAAACTGATGATGTTTTGCAAATGCCCGGCACGGAAAATGGCATTGTTATGACGAATACCATCGATATTCAATTGAATACGACTGGCTTCAAATCCACGTATAACCGGACTTCCACCACCCTGTTGCGATTTCTGTACAAAAACCTGTCCGGTATTAATTAATACATCGGCCATGTTTTGTGCATTCATTTGAATCATTTGTCGCTGATTCACGATATCGATTTTCTGAACGATATTCTTTTTCTTCTCACTGAATTTACTTCCTGAGATCACCACCTGATTTAATACGCTGCTTTTAACAGAATCTCTCTGTTCCTGATCCTGGGCATCAGCGTTTACAAAAGCCACAGAACCTATAAAAAGTATAAATAGTTTTTTCATTTTTTTTATTTGTTGAAATAATAATAACAGACAAGCACCGGTGTGGGCTTATCTAAAAGTTCATATCAGCAATAAGCTGAACGCAGTAACAAGAAAGGATTAGAAAAGCTCCGGAGGCGGATTCACAACCGGCCGGTTCTGAACTAAAAGTTGCACCCGATACACCGTAAAGTTTTTTGCCAGTGCCTTCATATAAGGGTGTGGCAGATCCGTGTCTGTTTCTTCGAAGTAAAATGGAAAGAACCCGGCTTGCTGCACCTGATCATTCATGGTTTTCTTGCCGCGTATTTGTTCTTTCAGCTGATCTTCCCTGGAATCGAATTGACCATAGACCCGGATTTGCTGGTTTTCTTTTTCAACCCGGAACACATCAAACATTTTACCATTCCAGCAAATTTCCTGCTTGTTTCCCCTGCAAAGCTTTTC
>CAYWKR010000057.1:0-8667 GCA_964458785.1 uncultured Bifidobacterium sp.
GTCCCATTTCAGTTGCCAGGGTGGGTTGATAACCTACCGCTGAAGGCATACGTCCCAACAAGGCCGATACCTCAGAACCCGCCTGGGTGAAACGGAAGATATTATCTACGAAGAAGAGGATATCGCGTCCTTTACCACTTCCGTCCCCATCACGATAATATTCTGCTACGGTTAATCCACTCAGAGCTACACGGGCACGGGCTCCAGGAGGTTCATTCATCTGACCGAATACAAAAGTGGCTTTACTGTCCTTAAGTCCTTCCATATCCACTTTATCCAAATCCCAGCCACCATCTTCCATACTATGCTTGAAGGCTTCACCATAATTCATGATACCGGCTTCAATCATCTCACGCATCAGGTCGTTCCCTTCACGGGTACGTTCACCTACACCGGCAAATACCGATACCCCGCTGTAGGCTTTGGCAATATTATTAATCAACTCCTGAATCAATACGGTTTTTCCTACCCCGGCACCACCGAACAACCCGATTTTACCTCCCTTAGCATACGGTTCAATCAGGTCAATTACTTTAATCCCGGTAAACAATACTTCCGAAGCCGTACTGAGGTTTTCAAAGGCTGGAGGCATGGCATGAATCGGACGGCCATTTGCTTTTGAAGGTTGTGGCAAGCCATCAATGGCATCTCCAGTTACATTAAAAAGCCGTCCTTTAATGGCATCACCCACCGGCATGGCTATAGCTGCTCCGGTATCCACCACTTCCATTCCACGAACCAACCCTTCGGTTCCGTCCATGGCTATGGTACGTACACTATCTTCTCCAAGATGCTGCTGAACTTCCAGAACCAGGGGAACATTATTTTCCCGCTTGATTTCCAATGCATTCATGATCTCAGGCAGTTTTGCCTCTCCGGGAAAGTGAACGTCAACTACCGCACCGATCACCTGCTTGATTTTTCCTGTATTTGCCATACCGTGTATTGTTTTATAGATCAGCCCGTAAGGGCTTTTAAAATTTTGCGCAAAGGTAATGGCTCCGTTTCGAAAATCAAACTAAGTTTTACACAGTTTTAAACAGGAAGCCTTTGCCAAATGGAACTGCATACACACCTTTGTGTCTTTCCGCATTCAACAGCAAGCGCATGATACAATACAACCCCAAAGCCTGGTTTACCTTTATCTTCCGGGCACATAAAGGCGATACCATCCGGGTGCTGGCCCCTTTAATGCTGGCCATTGCGGTGTATACTGCCGCTGTCGTGGTTTTGGAAAAAGAATTCTTCCATCTGAAAGAGACGCATCATCTTAAAAATTTGCCCTTGCTTCATACTCTTCTGGGTGGTGTTATTTCTTTTTTATTGGTTTTCCGCACCAACTCGGCTTATGACCGGTGGTGGGAAGGCCGAAAACAGTGGGGTGAACTCACCAATCAAAGCCGGAACCTGGCCATGAAACTGCATGCCCTCCTGCCCTTGTCTGACCGCGAAAACCGGATTTTTTTCCGAAAATTCATTCCGGCTTATGCCTTCGCACTCCGAAATCACCTGATGTCGCCCCGTTCCGACTGGGAGCTCTTCGACCGGGAGCTCACTCATCCCATGTTGGAAGGAATTGATAAGGAAAAACACGTTCCGAATCAGATCGCCGAACGCATGTATCAACGGATAGCCGGATTGAAGAAAGTTGAAGTACTCAGTGATAGTCAGATTCTGTTTCTGAATGATGAATTGCGAACCTTTACCAATGTATGCGGGGCCTGTGAACGAATAAAGAATACCCCGATCCCCTTCTCCTACAGCGTATTTCTGAAAAAATTCATTTTCGGCTATGTCATGACTCTTCCCTTCGGGTATATGTTCAGTTTAGGTTATATCAGTATACCTGTTATTGTGTTTATTTTTTATGTACTGGCCAGTCTGGAATTAATTGCCGAAGAAATTGAAGACCCTTTTGGCGGAGATAGCAACGACTTGCCAACCAAAAAAATGGCCATGAATATTCATCATAATATCAACGATCTGATTCCCATTCAGTAAACCCTGTAGTTTGCCGGCAAGAAAAAAAACAAGTACATTTGGTCGCAAAGCAGCACACCATGATGAAGTATACCCTACTCGGAATTGTATTAATTAGTCTGATTACTTCTTGCAAGCGAAGAGGAGCTCCCTTTCCACGGATTTGCACAGAAAGCAGTCAGGAAGTCGGTAATTCCGTTACAATGAAGTTTGGTGATACACTCACGCTCGTCAGTTGTTCTGAACGAAGCACCAAAGTACGCTGGGTAATGCCGGATGGTGGCAGCAGTACCCTGGAAACTGTATATTTTATACCCCCCATGGTAGGAACATTTACGGTGAAACTGTATGCCAGTAACGATGATTTCGTGAATGAATATGAGGCTACCAAAGAAGTGAATGTGACTCCCTGATCCGATTGTTCCGCATTGCATTACATAATGTCCGCCTCATAGGTTATCATGGTCTCTTTCCATCGGAACAGGTATTGGGCAACGAGTTTATTGTGAATCTGGAAGTACAGATTGCTATACCCGAAGCACCACTGCACATAAACAATACTGTGAATTATGCCGTATTACTGGATATTTTAAAGCAAAACTGGCATCAACGCTGCGATTTACTGGAAGAATTAATTCTTAAACTAGAAAAAGATACCTACCGCCACTTTCCGGCTATACGGCATTTTCGCTGTTCTATACAAAAACGAAATCCGCCGCTGGGGGTTCAGGCTGAAAGTTCGGAAGTGATACTCGAAAAGGCCTACAACTCCTAGTTTTCCGAGAACTGAACAATTTCTTCAGGGAAAATATTTCCATGACTTTCCTCGAGTACGCATTCACCGTTCCGGATGAACAGAATTTGTGGCGATTCGTGATGAACCGCTAATTGCGAAGCGATCTGATCGGATAAATCGCGGTGTTTCAACAAATCAAGAATAAAAACAGGAATAGGAAATTCACCGGAATAGCGCTCGAAACGCGCTTTAACCACATCACTTAAAGAACATCGGGTACTGTGCTTGAAAACCAGCACGGGCCTGTCAAAACTGCTCGCTAAAAGATGCAACCATTCCTCCTGCCGCTGCAGGGTATGCCATTCCACGAATCAGAATAGTTTATTCAGCATGACGGAAACTGAAATATGGTTCGGACAACCATATTTTTTCTTGGTTGCACACGACGCTGACAGTAATAAAAGCAGGGCCAGTGATAAAATCAAATCGAAAGTGTTCTTTTTCATGCTTTAACTATTTTCTATATATATATCTTTGCAAAAGTATATTTTTATCTCAATTAAACAAGTGTGGATTCTCCATGACGAATATTCTGATCTTTGGCGCTGGTAAATCATCGTCTTTTTTAATAAAATATCTTCTTGAATATTCGTCCAAGTATTTCTGGCAGGTAACGGTAGCCGATTCGGATCTAAATGCGGCACTGGAAAAAATTAATTACCACAACTTTGGCACCGCCTGCCAACTGAATATTCACGAAGAAGTATTGCGCAAACGACAAATTGCCGCTGCCAATCTGGTGATTTCACTGCTTCCACCCTCGCTGCATATTATTGTAGCCCGTGATTGCATTGAATTAAAGAAAAATCTGATTACGGCTTCCTATCTCAGTGATGAAATCAAAGCCCTGCATGCCGACGCAAGAAATGCCGGTTTGCTCTTCATGAACGAAATCGGTCTGGACCCCGGAATCGATCATATGAGTGCAATGAAAATTATCGATGAAGTACTTCGTTTGGGTGGTGATATTTATTCATTCAAATCGTATTGCGGCGGTTTGGTAGCGCCCGAATCTGATACTAATCCCTGGCACTATAAAATTTCATGGAACCCACGAAATGTAGTGAATGCCGGAAAAAGTGGCGCCGAATTCCTGTTAAGCGGATTTGAAAAACAAGTGAGTTATTCCACCCTTTTTGCCGATTATGATACGGTACAGATCCCTGAGTTAGGAACGCTGGCTGCTTATCCCAACCGCGACAGTCTGGATTACCGCTCCTATTACGGATTACAACAGGTGAAAACCATGTTACGTGCTACACTCCGTTACGAAGAATTTTGTAAGGGCTGGAATACTCTGGTTCAGTTAGGACTTACCCGTGAAGACGTGAAAGTAAAGGTAGATGGTATGACTTATGGTGACTGGTTTATGGCTGCCACTCCGCACATTGAAGGACAGAGTGCTATCGAAAAAATATCAAACAGTACAACCCGTGATAAGGCGCTGGTTCTGGATTTGATACGCTGGCTGGGAATTTTCGATGATACCTTTATTGGATGGTCGGGAGAATATACCTATGCCGATATTCTGCAGAAACGCCTCGAAGAAAAATGGAAAATGGAAGACCGGGATAAAGACATGATTGTGATGCATCACGAATTTGAATATGCCCGAAAAAATATCCAAACCCGGCTTTCCAGCTCACTGATCGTAAAAGGAGAAAATAAAACCTATACAGCTATGGCGAAAACAGTAGGATTGCCCATGGCCATTTTTGCCCGCCTTCTGCTTACCGGAAAAATAAAGAATTTGCTGGGTGTTCAGATCCCTATTATGAAAGAAGTATATAAGCCCGTACTAAAAGAACTGGGTACCTACGGTATTGAATTTACTGAATCGTATTCCGACTAAGTTTCTTTCCAAAAGCTTGTTAACCATTCATGCAACTGAACTACTCCCTGAGTGGCAGGTAATTCAATGGCGACCACGTGGCTGTTCATAAGCCGGGGTATCTTCCGGTCTATCACCACCACTGGAACAGTATCCCGTATATAATGCAGCAAGGAGGCCGCGGGATACACCTGCAAACTGCTTCCCACCACAATAAACAAATCAGCTTCCTGTGCAAACGCAATGGCCTTCTCCATGGCAGGCACCGGTTCATCGAACCAAACAATATGAGGTCGCCACAAGGCTCCTTCTTCGTCTCGTTCACCAGGTATCATATCGCCTCTTACCTCTTCGATCCGGTTTGGATTGCGCTCACTTCGCTTCTTCAGGATTTCGCCATGCAGGTGCCACACTCTTTTAGATCCGGCACGTTCATGCAGGTCGTCGATATTTTGTGTTATAATCTGAACCGAATGAAATTCCTGTAACTGTGCAAAATAATAATGGGCCTCATTGGGAACTGCCTCCAGTATTTTTCTTCGTCTCTCATTATAAAAACGAAGTACCTGCTCCGGATTTCTTTTCCATGCCAGGGGATGAGCCACGTCCTCCACCCGGTATCCTTCCCATAATCCACCTGAATCGCGAAAGGTTTGAATTCCGCTTTCCGCACTCATACCGGCCCCGGTAAAAACCACAATCTTCATACCAACTGTTAAATTACTAAAATATGCCCATCTGATATTTAATTAATAGTAATATAAAATACATTTGCGTGGATTTTTACTTTGCTATGAAAGGATATTCCATTATCATCTGCATACTGCTTGCTTCATTCTCGTTGTATGCGCAGCCACCGCTGGAGATTCGCTATCCGGATTATCAGTTTCAGCAATACCAGCAGTCGTATGAACGGGTGAAACAAGCCAGTGCGAAAACCGAAAATGCTATTCGCAAAATGTTTCAGTCCAAAGGCATTCAATATCCTTGTTCCAATATTTTGTACCGTGCGTTTAAGTCGACAAACGAATTGGAACTTTGGGCACGAAACAGTATTCAGGACACCTTTGTACTGATTAAAAATTACCAGATTTGTGCTTTATCAGGCATTTTAGGTCCCAAGCGCTGGGAGGGCGATAAGCAGGTACCTGAAGGATTTTATTTTATTGAAGAATTCAATCCCAAAAGCAATTATTACCTCGCTATGTTGCTGAACTACCCGAATTACTCTGATCTGGCCAGTTGTGATAAGGAGCATCCCGGAGGAGATATTTATATTCACGGGAAGTGCATGACGGTGGGCTGCTTACCCATGACCGATGAATGGATTGAAGAAATTTATACCACCTGCGTACAAGCCAGAATTAATGGAACACTCAATATTCCGGTTCATATTTTTCCCCTTCGCTTTACACAGAAAGGAATCGATTTTCTGGGCAGAGCCTATAAGAACGAAGAAACCAAACACCGTTTCTGGGTAAATATTAAAAGGGCTTACGATTATTTCGAAGCCACCCATAAAACCTTACCGGTGATGTACGACGAGAAAGGCGATTATGCCTTTTAAACCATTTGTGGTAATACCAATCCGGAAAAATCGCTTAAGCCCAAGGGATTGTCCGGACTTTGAAAACCTTCTCCATAATGAACACCAATGCGCTTGCCAAGGGTTCTGTTTCTGAATTCAATAGAATCGATAAACTGCCGGTTTGAAATATAGGTTTCAGGACCTTCAAACGACTGATTAAAAAACTGAGACCCGTAGGCCTGAATACTTTCAATCTTTTTTTCAAAAGTCGATGAAATATCAACAATAAAATCAGGTACCAGATCGGTATCCTGAATATAGTGAAATACCCTTTTTGGCCGCCACGGAGTTTGTGCCATTCCTTCCCATTGGGTTTCAATTTTCACCAGACCCGAATAAAAACAGGCATCACGAACCAATTGTGCTGCTCGCCCGTGATCGGGGTGCCGGTCGCGAAGGGCATTGGCCAAAATAATATCCGGCTGATACCGGCGAATAGCCTCTATCACTTTTCGTACCGAATCTTCATTGTTCTGAAAAAAACCATCCCGCAATTGCAGATTTTCACGTACACTGATTCCCAGAATCTCAGCTGCCGCTTTAGCTTCCTGCCGTCTGAGTTCTACACTGCCTCGTGAACCTAATTCCCCTGCGGTGAGATCAATAATACCCGTTGTATACCCTTTCAGATGATGAAGCAACAGGGTTCCGCTACACGATAATTCAATGTCATCGGGATGAGCAGCGAATGCAAGAATCTGAATTTTCATACAGCCATATTAAGCCGTCAAAGGTAACTGAAAACTATTGCCTTCTTTCAAAATGCCCTCTCGATTCAATTTCCTGTACTACCTGTTCAATAGCCGCATCGTCGCCCAACGGATCGTAATTGTTTTTCAGGTTATTATCGAAAAGAATGGCCATAGCCTGGAATAAGCCGGCATTGAAACCACCCTTTAAATCCCGGATAATGGAATAGCAGGGTCTGCCAGTTTGCCGGGCAATCAGCTTTACCAGAATTTGCCCCTGATAGGTACTCATATTCTGTAATTCTCCTTTGAACTTTCTGTTCAGTTCATCCTCCTTTCTTCGTTTATATTCCCGTTTTGCCGGTTTACTTTGAATAACCTGCAACATACTGTCCACATCCCGTAATATTATACCAGCCATCGCCGCATAAGGATAAACCACATACACATTGTAACGCAATCGCTGATAGGCCTCGCGCTGTCTTTTCTCCTGCCGTCGGCGCTCCTTCAGCCAATCCGGAGCCTGATCTACAATTTCAACCGGTTGCAGATAGGTATGCAACACCGTGTCTCCGTTTTCAATCAGAATCCCTATCGGAATAGTATCATTCACACCCCGTTGGCCCAGCATCGGGTGGGAAATGAATAGGCAAAAAATTAAATTCAGAATGGTACGGTTCATTCCTGTTCCCTTTAACTGAATGCACACTTCATTATTGTCTTCAGGGAGCATGGGAACAGAAAATTAACGATTCCCCGGCAGGAACTCCCATCCAATATCCCGGCGAAAATATTTTCCTTCGAATTGAACCCCTTCCGCCAATTGCAACGATTGTTTCAATGCCGATTCCAGATCCGGTGCCAGGGTACTGACTGCCAATACACGTCCTCCATGCGTACGCAATTGTCCCTCTCCCATCGTAGTTCCTGCATGATACATTACAGAACCAGCCGGTAAGGCCGGAAGAGTAATAGGAAATCCTTTTTCGTAAGACCCCGGATACCCATGACTTACCAGCATCACGGTAGCGGCATGCTGACTCTTTTCAATGCAGCTAAACGAATGCAATTTTTCATCGCGTAAACTCATCAGCATGTCTACCAGATCATTTTCAATACGCAACATCACTACTTCCGTTTCCGGATCACCCATCCGGCAATTATATTCAATTACATAGGGTTCATTATCCACCGAAATCAATCCTATGAAGATAAACCCTTTGTATACCACCTTTCTGTTCTTCAACCCCTGAACGGTGGGTTCAATAATCCGTTCACGTACTTTCATCATAAAGGCCTCGTCGGCAAAGGGTACCGGCGAAACCGCTCCCATACCGCCTGTATTCAACCCGGTATCACCTTCCCCAATACGTTTATAATCTTTTGCTACCGGAAGAATGGTATAATGGGTGCCATCGCTCAATACAAATACCGAACATTCAATTCCGGTTAAAAATTCTTCCACTACTACTTTATCACCTGCAGCCCCGAATGCACTGTTTTGCAACATGTCTTCAAAACACTGAAGTGCTTCCTCATGATGCTGAGCAATTACCACCCCTTTACCTGCAGCCAATCCATCGGCTTTCAATACCACCGGCAGTTTATGTTGTTGCAGGTATGTTATGCCTTCTTTGTACTGGCTTCGGTCGAATTCCCGGTATGCAGCGGTTGGAATGTTCATTTCAGCCATAAATTGTTTGGCAAAGGCCTTGCTTCCTTCCAGAGCGGCACCGGCAGCAGAAGGACCAATAACATGAATATGCCTTAATGCTTCATCCAA
>CAYWKR010000058.1:0-8567 GCA_964458785.1 uncultured Bifidobacterium sp.
GGAAGGTGAAAAACAAAACAGCTCGTCATTTGATTTGTGTTTCTCTCCGGAGACCCAAAATACAGACCGGCGGCTTTCAACCAAAGCCAACAGGGCGGCTCTTTTTATTATGTTGTTCCGGGATTATCCATTGCTGAATGCCCCTTTTCAGTTTATTAATACCCTGCTCGATATCGATGAATTACTGGCACAGTGGCGATACCGGCACATGAATATGGTACAGCGTATGATTGGCCGGCGCATTGGTACCGGTGGTAGTACCGGAGCCGATTACCTGAAAGCCGCTGCCGATACCCATTATGTGTTTAAAGAATTTGCCGATCTGACCAGTTTCCTGATTCAACGTTCCCGTTTGCCACAATTGCCCCATCGTCTGGCAGCTGAATTAGGCTTCACATCCAAGGCATAATTTTAAATCTGAAACGTTTAATGTACCGATTCAAGTAATTGACGGCTATACTCATGTTCAGGATGTAGAAATAATGTATCGGTGTCGTTTTCTTCTACCTTTTTTCCTTCCCGCATAATGGTAATCCGATCACTCAGGTGCCGGGCCACCGCAATATCATGGGTGATAAACAAATAACTTAATCCGAATTCATCTTTCAGTTGAACCAGCAAATTCAGTATCTGTGCCTGAACACTGACATCCAGAGCTGAAACACTTTCATCACAAATCAACAGCCGGGGTTGCAGAATCAGGCTGCGGGCAATACAAATACGTTGTCGTTGTCCACCCGAAAATTCATGCGGATAGCGATGATAAAAAGAGGCATCCAATCCTGTTTTTTGAAGAAGCTGAATCACTTTTTCTTTTCGTTCTGCCACTGTGCCTATACCATGTACATCAAGTGGTTCACGAATGGCTTTTCCGATTTCGATTCGTGGATTGAGAGAAGAATACGGATCCTGAAATATCATTTGTACATCACGACGGTAATCCATCAGGTCATCGCCTTTTAAAAGTTCAATATTTTTTCCTTGAAAAAGTATTTTACCCTCTTGAATTGGAACCAACCGAACGATGGCCTTACCAATACTTGTTTTTCCTGAACCACTTTCGCCCAGTAAGCTATGCGTGGAGCCTTCCTGTATTTTCAGACTGAACCCGTTCACGACCTGCTTCCACTGTAACACCTGTCCAATCAGATTTTTTCGCTGCGGATAAGCAATCTGAATTTCATGCAATTCCAGTAATGGACGAGTATTCTTATCCAACGGGTCTCTTATGGAATTTGTTGGTTGCGGATCGCCAGAAGACGTGTGCAACGTTGGAAGATATTTCACTCGTACAGAACCACGGGGTTTACATTGCAAAAGGGCACGGGTATACTCCGATTCGGGGTGTTCCAGAATTTTTTTAACCGCCCCCTGTTCTTCTATTTTCCCTTTATACATTACAACCACCTCATCGGCAAACGATCGCACCAAATCCAGATCGTGGGTAATAAATAATACAGCCAGGTTACGTTGAATACTTACTTCACGAATCAGCTCCAGTATACTTTTCTGAACCTGCACATCCAAAGCCGTGGTGGGTTCATCGGCTATTAATACCGATGGATTGGCACATAAAGCCATGGCAATCATCACCCGTTGTTTTTGTCCACCGGATAATTCATGGGGATACTTTTTATAACATAACTCAGCATCCCTGAGTTTTACTTCCTGAAATAATGCTATCGTTTTTAACCGGGCCTCTTCCTTGCCGGATCCCAGATGCAGACGTATACTTTCAGCTACCTGTTCACCACATCGCATCAGTGGATTTAACGATGTCATGGGCTCCTGAAAAATCATCGCCAATTCTTTTCCCCGTAAGGCCTGATACTCTTTTTCTGAAAGTTGAAGTAAATTTTTACTAATAGCATTTTCCTTACAGAAGAGAATTTTTCCGCCGGTAATTTGGGCCGGTGGACTGTTCAACAAACCCATGATAGCTAATGCTGTAACCGATTTTCCACTGCCGCTTTCACCTACAATGGCCAGGGTTTGAGCTTTCTTAAGGTCGAAACTGCATTCGCTTACAGCCTGAACAATATGTTGGTCTGTTTCAAATTGAACCTGCAACGACTGTACGCGAATAACACGATCCTCCATCTTCCAAATATAAGACGCTTCGTTTACCACGCAGTATACCTGAATTCAATTACATTTGCGTCCGTTTTAAAATCAGGTATATGGCGTTACAGGTAGGTATTGTGGGACTTCCCAATGTTGGAAAATCAACTCTTTTTAATGCGGTGAGTAATAGTGCCAAGGCACAGGCTTCGAATTATCGCTTTTGCACTATCGAACCCAATGTGGGACAGGTAGATGTTCCGGATGAGCGTTTGCAAAAGCTGGCCGAACTGGTACAACCTAACCGTATTCTTCCTACCACTATCGAATTTGTAGATATTGCGGGTTTGGTTAAAGGAGCCAGTAAAGGCGAGGGATTAGGCAATAAGTTTCTGGCTAATATCCGTGAAGTGGATGCCATCGTACATGTGATCCGTTGCTTTGAAGACGAAAATATTCTTCGTGAAGAAGGAGCTATTAATCCGGTAGGGGATAAGGATATTATTGATACCGAATTACAACTCAAGGATCTGGAGAGTATTGAAAAGAAGATTCTCCGAAACGAAAAAATGGCCAAAACAGGCGATGCCAAAGCGAAAGCCGAGTTAGACGTGGTGCTTCGATGCCGGGAGCAACTCAATAACGGAAAAAATATCAGGGAACTGCGACTCAGTCCGGAAGAAACCGAAGCTATAGCCGATTTATTTTTATTGAGTAATAAACCAGTTTTGTATGTAGCCAATGTCGACGAGGCCTCTATTCATACCGGTAACGCCTTTTCCGAGGCATTACAGAAAGCTGCGGAACTGGAAGGAAGTCAGGTGATAGTTATGAACAACTCCATTGAAGCCCAGATTTCAGAAATGGAACAGGAAGAAGACAAGCAATTGTTTTTATCGGAATATGGCCTGAAAGAACCCGGTTTAAACCGCTTGATCCGTTCCGCATACCAGTTGCTGGATCTTATTACCTATTTCACAGCCGGCGTACAGGAAGTAAGAGCATGGACCATTCATACCGGATGGAAAGCCCCTCAGGCTGCTTCTGTTATTCATACCGATTTCGAAAAGGGATTTATCAAGGCCGAAGTCATAGCCTATACCGACTTTGTTCAGTATGGTAGTGAAGCAGCTTGTCGGGAAGCTGGAAAATTTCGCATAGAAGGGAAAGACTATGTAGTAAAAGATGGCGATGTGATGCACTTCCGTTTCAATGTGTAAGTCATTAGTACGTAGCCTGGATATGAATTTCCTTTTCCTTTCGCCATTCACCATTTAATTTTTCCTGTAACAGGTAAGTCCCTTCCGGTAATTGTCCCCGGTAGGCATAACTGTATTTTACGGTACCGTGTATCCTGTTTTCGCTTTCTTCGGGAAGTAAAGTCAATAATACCATATTGGCTGTATCGGTAATATAAACGCCAATTCGTAACGGTTTTTCGAGGTATTGTGTGTAAACACCTTCCACTTCCACGGGGTAGCGCAGAATTCGTTTCATCACTTCTACCCTGGCCGGAACCGGAATATTACGGGCTTTACAAACCGAGGTAGCAATTTCATTTTCAAGTTTCAGATCGGGATGCGTATCGTAAATGTCTTCTACCGATGCTTCATTGCAAATACACCAGATAGCCTGTTGTGCTGTGTTTCCGGTAAGATTCCGGCGAAACAGTAATGCACAGATTTCCTGTACCGGCGGGTCTTCCAGATGGCATCTGTTGAAACTATCGGTGGCTTGCGGCGACGAAAGGGCTTTGTTACAGCAGAAGGCATATAAGGTCTTTACTACCCGGCTACCAGGTTTTAGTACGAGCATAAATGGTTCGGTGCAAAGTAAATCCTGATGGTCTTTGTTGCTGTTCGAAAATCGGTATCCACTCACTGCATCGATGGTTTGAGTTTGTGTGCTGCGGTTCCAAACCGTTAATTGAAGACACTTTCCGCTATGGGTTTCACCCGGTTGAAGCGGATTCAGGTTTCCATGAATCGTAATCCATTTGCGATCGACCGCCTGTTGTAAGGAAATAGCAAAAAGACTCTCCTGTGCAAAGACAAGTAAAAGAAAAAGAAACGGCCTACTCATACCCTGTGTTTTCTGAGAAACGCAGGAATGGGCTGCTTTATTTTAGGAATGGAAGAATCTGTTAGAACAGACCATTGACTTCGGCATTAATCATATTAATAACCTTTGCCAGATCGTCTTTATTGTCGGCATAATTTATACGATCCACATCAATCACCACCATTTTACCATCTTCATACTTATCGAGCCAGGTATTGTAGTACTCGTTCAACCGTTTGAGATAATCGAGCCGGATATTCTCTTCGTATTCCCGACCGCGTTTTTGAATTTGTCCAACCAGGGTTGGTACGCTGGCTTTCAGGTAAATTAATAAATCCGGGGGACGAACCATTCCTTTCAGGGTTTCAAAAAACTGACGGTAATTTTCAAAGTCGCGTTTCGACATCAGCCCCATTTCATGCAGGTTGGGAGCAAAAATATAAGCGTCTTCATAAATGGTTCGGTCTTGAATAACCACCTGATTCCCTTTCTGAATGTCAACCAATTGCCGCAACCGGCTGTTCAGGAAATATATCTGCAGGTTGAAACTCCAGCGGTGCATATCGTTATAAAAATCGTTGAGGTAGGGATTATTTTCTACATCTTCGAAATGTGGCGACCAGTTGAAGTGTTTGGCCAGGATACGGGTCAGTGTGGTTTTACCGGCACCAATATTACCGGCGATAGCAATATGCTTGATTTGTTTTTGTTTGGCCATAACGCTTTAAAAGCCCTGATTTCAGGGATAAGGCACTAAAATAATTTTGTTTCTCAGATATTCTCAGCCGTTAACAATAAAAATTTATTCCCATTTTTTTTCGGGCTTCCGAAAGGGTGGCGGCTGCACTGGCTCTGGCTTTTTCGGCACCACGTTTCATGGTTTGCTGAATATAGCTTTCATCGTTTTGTAAACTCAAGGCCTTTTCTCTGATGGGTGCCAGAAAACGAACCATATCTTCGGCCAGTTGTTTCTTTAAATCACCATAACGGATAGTACATTGGTTGTAGGCCTTTTCGAATTCCTGAATAGTTTGCTCGTCGCTTACTAATCGGAGTAAAGTAAACAGGTTTTCAATGATTTCAGGTTTTTGCGAATTTTCTTCGGTAGGTGCATCTCCTGAAACTGCTTTCATTATTTTCTTCCGAATCAGTTCGTCCGAATCGGCGAGATAAATGGTTGCATTTACATTTTCGCTTTTACTCATTTTTCCTTTGCCGTCGAGTGATGGAATTTTTACCAGTTGATTACCAAAGTTAAACGGATAGGGCTCCGGAAAGGTGTCACCATACCGGAAATTGAATCGTTGGGCGAAGGTTCTTGCCATCTCCAGATGTTGTTCCTGATCTTTTCCCACAGGTACATATTTCCCTTTATGAATGAGAATATCGGCCGCCATCAGGGTGGGATAGGTCAATAAACCGGCATTCACATTATCGGGATTCGCCCGGGCTTTCTCTTTAAAGGAAGCTGTTTTTTCCAGTTCCCCTTTATAGGCCATCATGTTCAGCATCAGATACAGCTCAGGGATCTCAGGCACATCGCTCTGTGCATATAAAGCTACCTTTTCCGGATCCAGTCCGCAGGCTATATTTTCGGCTAAAACCCGGTACACATTGGGTTTAAGCGATACCGGATCAGGATGGGTGGTCAGGGCATGATAATCGGCCACAAAGAAAAAACAATCATAATCTTCCTGCATACGGATATAATTCCGGATGGCGCCGAAGTAATTTCCTATGTGTAAAAAACCGGTAGAGCGAATACCACTCACCACAATGTCCCTGGCCATAATACTTTGATTTCGTTGGCGAAAATATCATTCTATTTTTGCTTCGGCTTATTTTTTTCTGTTTCATTGAACACCCTGCATCTATGGCTGCCATTTTTTATTCTTCCATTGAAAGTCCTTTGGGAATAGTATATCTGACAGCCAATCATCAGGCGTTAACGGCTTTGAGTTTTGAAGCTCCTCCTGCTTTTACAGCTTCCCCCAATGCTATTCTTCAGGAAGCCCAAAAACAATTAAGTGCCTACTTCCTGAAAGAACTGAAAACATTCACCCTTCCTTTGGAACCAGCCGGTACCGCTTTCCAGCAATCGGTTTGGAATCAGTTGATGCAAATTCCGTTTGGTACTACCTGGTCGTATATGCAGCTGGCCTTATCTATGAACAATCCTTTGGCCATTCGGGCTGTGGCTTCAGCCAACGGAAAAAATCCCATTCCGTTGATTATTCCTTGTCACCGGATCATTAACACAGGAGGAGGCTTGGGTGGCTACAGTGGGGGATTGTGGCGTAAACAGTGGTTGCTGGAATGGGAATCACCTACCTTGTTTAGCTAATTCCGATACCACCGATTTTAATAAAATAAACACCTTGCGATAGTTTTTCATACTCAGGTTTTCAGGCAGATCAAAAACATCGTGATAAAAACCAGGTCCGCCATTCGAATAAATAAAAACAGCTGGAACACCTGCCTCAGTAAAATAGTAGTGGTCGCTGTTCCGGGCATTGGTACGAAAACGAACCTCCGGCAGAAGTTCCAGTTGCTCATTCAGTGTGCTGAACAGTTCGGCTTCCTCTTTGCGTTCAACACCATTCACAATCACTATGCCTTTTTCAGCATCGCCCATGATATCGAGATTCATCAGCAATTTTATTTTCTTCAAATCGAAAAGCGGATGCTGAACAAAATAATGCGAACCCATTAATCCGGCTTCTTCCCCGCTGAACAGAATAAAGTACATATCCATGGGAGGCCGGTGTTTTTTGTAATACGATGCCAATTGCAATACCATACTCACACCACTGGCATTATCGCTGGCTCCGGGAAACATAGCCCCTGGTCCCAGCATGCCCAGATGATCGTAATGGGCAGTAAATACGATAGCAGAATCGTGTCGCAGGCCAGGAAAAAAGCCAACAAGGTTCCGGCATTCGAACGATTTTTCTTCCATTGCATCATACTGCAGTTTTATTCGGGTGGCTGAACCCATCACACTATCCATGATAGTTAATGCCGGATACCGTCGCAGTGTTTGCTCCAATCCATGGGTCATCTTCTGGTCTTCGGTAGCAACTACTAATGCAGGCGTCCTTTGATACTGCCGGAGACTGTCGTACACAGCACTTTTACGTAACTTATAATGATGCAATACCCAGACAGTATCATCGGGAATACCCTGGCGGATTTGATTAAATAATCTGAATCTCTCCATACTGTCCTTCATATTAATATGCCGGAGAGCAAACTCATGATTTACAGATGGAGAACCTGCTTCGATCAGATAATCGATACCTGTTTTAAGCATCCGGTCGTCGATGCTAAGTCTGATAGGCGAAGCATAACTAACTATTGGAAATTGAAAATGTTGCACGTATTCCGGTGCCACCGGTTGCAGGCCAATGGAATCGAAGCATTGAATTAATTGGTCTGCTGCACGATTTACTCCCTGGTTTACATAGCCCCGGCCATACAGTGAGTCGCTGCATAACCATTCAATCCATGCTTTGCTTTTACTGATGAATTGTGAGCGGCCTGTGCCAGGAAACAGCAGGCATAGCAAAAAAAATAGTGGCAGTAAATGCTTATTTAAAGCCATCCATTCCTAAGTGATACATGGTAAAACTGAGTATGTCAGTCCACTCATCAATTTGTTTCGAAACGGGTTTGCCCGCACCATGGCCGGCCTGTGTATCGATTCGTATCAAAACAGGTTCCTTTCCGTTCTGCACTTCCTGCAGGGTAGCAGCAAACTTGAACGAATGTGCCGGTACCACACGGTCATCATGATCGGCTGTGGTAATCAGGGTAGCCGGATAGGAGGTTCCCTTTTTCAGTTGATGAAGCGGGGAATAAGAGTATAAAAATTTAAAATCCGATTCCTTATCACTGCTGCCATATTCCACAACCCAGCCCCAACCAACGGTGAATTTGTGAAAGCGCAACATATCCAGAACACCCACCCCGGGTAAACATACTTTAAACAGATCCGGACGCTGGGTCATGCAGGCACCCACTAAAAGGCCTCCATTACTACGTCCGTGAATAGCCAGCATATCGGAACGGGTAATACCTTCTTTAATTAAAAATTCGGCAGCTCCAATAAAATCGTCAAACACATTTTGTTTGCGGTCAAGCATACCGGCTTCATGCCACTTTTCACCAAACTCACTTCCACCGCGAAGAGAAACAGATACATAAATTCCGCCCTTCTGAACAAAATAACTCATCGGAATACTGAACGAAGGCGTGAGCGAAATATTAAAACCGCCATACCCGTATAATAAAACAGGGTGCGGACCTTTTTTCAGATCGACATCAGCCCGGTGGTATACAAACATAGGAACACGGGTACCATCCCTGCTGGTGAACCAAAGTTGTTCTACCACGGTATTATTAAAATCGGTTTTCAGACTGGGCGATTTGAATACAGTGCTACG
>CAYWKR010000059.1:0-8566 GCA_964458785.1 uncultured Bifidobacterium sp.
CCGATACCGCCAGAAGTTCAGAGGCAGCAAAACGTCCAATCGGACGGGTGCATTGTACCACCATATTTCCTGTACCAAATAAATCGCCGTCTGTATCGGTATACCATTGCTGATTGGGATGCTCCAGTGAGTCGTTATCATTACAATCACTGGCATTGCTTACATAACCGGCCGGTTGGGAATAGGCCTGAATCGAATCAACGGCATTCCCGTACAAATCCCCATCGTTGTCGCGATAAAACGTAGTAAGTACTATGACTTTACCGGGTATGTACTCATCCCGCTGACCGGCATCCTGTAAATGATTATGTGTAGTATCCAGCGTAGCGAAGGCATCTTCCCATGTAATATCTGCATTATGATCTCTCCGGAATAAATGAAGAAAGGGTTCGTTGTTACCTGTATTGTTAGGATACGTATAAACAGCCTGGTATTGTGCCGAATTTCCATTCGCTATAAATACGCCATAGTATGCATTATTTTGCGGTAAGGAATCCACGCCATTCAGGGTATTCGGACGTTCAGCTACCCGGTATATTTGCAGTCCATCGGCAGTTCCTGTATTCAGGGTTGCCGTTACACTATCGCTACCGGCACCCAGTGTTGCCGAACTCAGTGATCCACTGTACTGAGAAGCACTCTGGTCGCCGATGGCTGCTCCGCTGGTTACACGGGTAGCACCGTTGAAAAGGGTACCATTCCGGCCATTGGGTGATGCATCGTACAATGTGGTTCCGGTCAACTCGTCGGCATTCAGAGCAAAAACCAGTCGGTTATACAAAGCATCGGTATTGGTAATTTTACGGCACATCCGCTGTTGAATCTGGCTTTCGGTAAGGGCAGTATTCCAAACCCGGATTTCATCGATCTCCATATTCGGTATTCCCATCCCATTCCCTGTAGCTGTTCCTATTTGAAACTGGGTGCCGGGAGTCCAAAGAGTGCCCACCGAAATGGGTGTTCCTTTTTCTTTCCCGTTCACATACAATCGAAGCATGCCATTATTCTGACCGGTAATACATACATGATACCAGACTCCTGATTGTATTGGGGTTGAACTGGTGACTGTGTTCTGGCTACCATCAAAACTATAATGCTGAAAAGCGCCACTTGAATTCGTTCGTATCTGATGACTCCAGGTAGCGGTGGCTACACCTCCGGTAAATACCATAATATTTTTGTTCTGTGTACTTCCGTTAAACTTCACCCAGGCCTCTGCGGTATAGGCCGTGAAGCTGGGAGAAGGAACAGATATATAATCATTCACTCCGTCGAGTTGTATGGCATTACCACTTCCGGGAGCATGTTGTGCCAGAGCACCGCCGACATTGTATTTCTGATTGATATAATTTTCTACCTGATTTCGTTCGGTAGTACTCAGTAAGCGGTTGTATACTAAAATTTCAGCAATATCACCTTCCAGATACGCATTTCCTGTCTGACGCCCGCCAATAAACAAGGTATCATTGACAAAATTATCGGTATGAGTTCCTCCATACCCTGAAGCATTTACCATATCAGTGCCATTCATCCGGCTCTTGATCTGGTTCTGATAACTGCCCTGCGATTTATCAAATGAAGCCACTATCAATTTGGGAGCGTAGGAAAGTGTATTTGAAATAAAGGTGGATACATAATTGGAAAAGGGACCTGCCGCATTTCCTTTAACAGCAGCAGCCCATCCATTATTCTGGTAATTATCGTAAATATAAAATCCACCGGCACTGCTGTTTACATTGCGCGATTGCTCTACACAAATTCCGTTATTCAGTGCTTTGTTTACAATAATAACGGTGGCCTTATTAGTAGAACTCAAAGGCAAAACAGAAGCGGCTAAAATATCATCGCTTCCATCGAAATGCACTACCGGATTTCCATTCATTGCGTTGGCTACCCATTGTGGTTGTTTGGAACTATTGCCTTGAATGGCATTCAGATTATTTCCGCTCAGATCATTCCATTGTGTCACATTATTTCCCGAGAGATTCACCCCGCTATCGGCACGCAACCATAATTTCAAACCAAGCGTGGGTATGGGTTTATTCATCTGATATTCTGCCAACACTTCGGCAGCCGACAGGGCTCCACTATAAATTTTTGCTTCATCCAGTTTTCCTTTATAATAAAAATTTCCATCAATGCCCGAACCGGTGGTAGGATCGGCGCCGATGTAGGTGTTATTGGCTACATACGTAATCGGATAATTTCCTCCCGCATCATCGGTTCCTTTTAATTCACCGTCGAGATAAAGTTTCAGATACCGGCCATCATACGTCATACAGGCAAAATGCCAGCCACTGTTATTATATGCTGTTCCGGGGGTAGCTACCAATCCATAGCTGCCATTTCTTCGCACCACCGCTTCCAGGGTATTATTCGATAAATAATGAATGGCCCATCCAGCATTTTCAGTACAGGATATCATACTTCGTCCGCTGAGTATTCCGGTAGCATTTAATTCAAACCAGATCGAAACACTCACCGAAGCAGTTGGCCGGGCTGCTGCCACATTTCCCAGATTAATATAATTATTAGTTCCATTAAATGAGTATGCACTGATCGGATTACCCAGGCGATCGGTGGTACTCGTTGCACCACTAATCACCCCATTTGAAATACCATTTAAATCGCTTCCACTTCCATTCAAGGGATAATACGAAATGAGCGACTGGGCATGAAGGCCATAAAAACCAAAAAAGATACTAAGAAGTAAAAGAGCTTTTTTCATCATTCAGGATATTCAGGTAAGAAATAAACTGAACAAAGTTTAAAAAAAGAACTCGTACCTGAAATAGGCCGGCAATATTAAATTTTGAATGATATGTCCTTCTTCCGTTTAACTCTTTTTCTCTGAAACACTGATTAAACGGAGCTTCGTGTACTATTCAGGTTATTCCTACGGATGTATCGAAAAAATAAAATTGTTCACATTTGCATCCACAACAGGACTATCCAGCAAGTCGACATTCCCATCCCCGTTGATATCTGTCGCCATATACCCATAGGCAAAATTCGACTGATCGAACTCAAGAATGGAGCCATCCAATAAATCGAGGTTTTCATCCTGATTCAGATCACCGGAATACAATGCATAAATACCCGTTTCCACTTCCACTTCATTATCGCCATACACAGCTGAAGCCTGCGAAGAGAAATCGTAATAGTATAAGTTATAGTTCAGGTTCAGGGGTTGCGCCGTCCAGCTGTAAACTGCATTGCGGTGATGAATAGCCACATAATAGGAGCCCGGAGGGGCAGCAAAGGTTGCATAGGCTATCCCATCGGTATGTAGCTCAACCCGTTGTGTTTCCAGTACGGAATACGGGAAGGAAGCATCATGTAATTCAACATCAATGGAATCGCAAACACTGAGATTAAAACTCATTCCCTGATTATAAAGTACCGGTGTCATAGTACCCGAACCACTATAATAACCCTGAATGAATACCTTGGTCAACAATTGCAATGAACATGGATTCACAGTTACTACCGCGATATTGGTTGAATCGGAACAAGGTCCGGGTTGCACCACCTGTGCCGAATAATTACCACTTGCACCTACCCGGATTTCGGAGGTGGTAGCACCTGTATTCCACAGATATTGAGGTTCATATCCAATGGCTACTGCATCCATTTCATTCCAGCTGGGTACCAGACCACTATTCATGGCAATACGAAT
This sequence comes from uncultured Bifidobacterium sp., assembly GCA_964458785.1. Lineage (GTDB taxonomy): Bacteria > Bacteroidota > Bacteroidia > Chitinophagales > Chitinophagaceae > OLB11. The sequence goes on from CAYWKR010000059.1 coordinate 3,680, forward strand.
TTGCGAAACCGGATACGTAGTAGCAGGGAATGTAATATGCATGATGCGTGCCACAGGTGGGGCAATCACTGCAGGGGCTGCATACACCACATCGAACATTCCGCTTATCGGATTTTTCACATACACGGTATCCACCGATCCGGGCGCATAGGTTTCATAGATATCTATAAAATTAACCGGACGGGCTCCTTCAAACCCAAGCTCCACATATTCTCTGGAAGCATCCGGATTACTACTGGCCCATGCTGATCCGATATCGCCATACGTTGGATAGGTATTGGGTTTACCCAGGATCTGGAAAATACTCCATGCCGTACCTGACCATTGTGAACTATAATCGAATACGCCACTGGCAAAACGAATATCCTTCGCATTGGATTGAATACTGAGCGTAACGCTATCACCCGGACACAGTGTTGCTCCACTGGTATTTAGCATGGGATGTGGAGAAACGATCACGGAATCACTCCATTGTGTACATCCGTTGGGTGAAGTAAGCAATACCTGATAGGTACCAGGTGAATACACCATATTGGTGTTTCCTGTAGCCGCATTACTCCACAAGTAATTAAAGCCCATCGCGTTGGAACTTTCCCATGTGGGCTGATTGCGGGTCATCGCTTCATTATATCCTATATCATCCTGAGCATAGTATCCGCTTCCTTCATCGAAGTGATAACGACGTACCAATCCCGATGGAGGAATACCCGGATATAGATTCCACATACCGGCCTGAATTTCGCTCATACTAAGTGCCCGGTTCCAGATACGCACTTCATCCATGCTACCCGTAAAGAAGTTCAGAGCTTCCCCATAATTAGGTCGTCCGATTCCAAGGGTTCCGATATCCGGACTTGAATTGCTGACATAGCCCATATAAATGGTACGATCTACACCATCTATTACAATCCGGCCTGTACCATTCAGCACATCACGTGTTACAGCTACATGATGCCAAAGTCCATCGTTTACGGTATAATTACTGTAGATATAATCATTACCCCAACCAACAAAAGCAGGAACACCATACACATCAATAAAAAATGCACGCTCACCGGGTTCCCAGATATTATCATTGTTTGATTGTACCACAATGCCCTGATTGGCAGAAGTGGTTTTAATCCATGCTTCGATACTGAAACTTCCCAAATTAAAATCCACACCCGACGAAGCTACTTCGGCCCACTGATCCATTCCATTCAGGTGTAATGCCGAACCTGCCACATTGGAATACAATTGAACTGAATCGCCACATAAAACCGACTTTCCCAAAACGCTTACAACAGGCGTTGGAATTTGCAATTCTTCTACATTGATACTGGCTGTAGAATAACATCCCAGTTCATCATACACATAGGCCGAATAGGTACCGGCTGTCAGATTATTTTGATTCCATACATTATACGGACCATTCGACCAATAAATGGAATATCCAAAGGTGTGCACACTCACTGTGGCTGGTTGTGCCAGCATCGTTTTAATAGCATACCCATCGGAATCACTCACCATAATACAAGGAATGGTAATGCCATAGGTTAGCGGACCATTCATGGTAATAGGTGCCCCCGGAACATTATTCACAATAATCACACCGGTGGCTCCTGCCTGTTGCGCATGATAAGCCTTTAATTCAAAAAGGCAGGTACCACGGTCGATAAGTGCAATTTTTCCGGTAAAAGTTCCGGCCGGATATGGATTACAACCCTCATCCGGATTGGAATAATACATGATATCACCACTGAGCGGATGGGTTTTAACAGAATCGCCAAATAAAGCGGTGCTATGTGTATACGACGTACTAACCGGTGCAGTGACCATCAGTTGATTCGGAAAATTGACAATATCGAGATTCACTGTTCCGTTGCTTCCTCCGGCACAGATACTGGATCCGGTTAAACTTAACTGTGGTAATGGATGTACTACTACATTGGCTGTTTGTGTGGAAGTACAAACTGAATGGTTGCTTACCGAAACGGTATAAACTCCGGCTGCCAGATTGTATAACCAATTGGATGAAGATCCTGTACTCCACAGTAAGGAATAGGGCTCGTTTTTTGCCGTGGTAGGATTGCTTCCTAAAATAGATTTCAGAAAGGCGCCATCACTTTGTGAAATCATAATGGCCGGTATAGACACTGGAAATACTCCGGCCACACCCATAGTAAAAATCGGATCAGGAACATTGTTCACAATAATCACCCCCAATGCACCGGCTAATTCTGCATTATATGTTTTCTCTTCAAAATAACAGGTACCCCGGTCAATCAGTGCAATTTTACCGGCGAAGGTTCCCGATGGATAGGCACTACAACCTAAGTCGGGATTTGAATAATATACAATGTCGCCCTGGAGTAAGTGAGTGGATGCAGAGGGGCCAAAGAAGGCAGGTGCAAATGCAAAAGAGGTATCGGAACTCCCATCTATATGTAGCACATGGCTATAGCTGTTGATTTCGCAACCTGCCATGCCTGCACCGCAGGAAACAGGAATATATACCGTTGCAGACGGCATGGCATACACTTCCACCAGAGTATTCACCTGCAATAAACCACAAGGAGTACTTGCCGTGTATGTAATGGTGGTATTTCCTGCTGATAGCGCACTCACTATACCCGAAGCATTAATGGTAGCCACGGCCGTATTGCTGCTTTGCCAACTTCCTCCTAAGGTAGTATTGCTCAGCTGCGATGTACTTCCGGTACACAATACAGTGGTGCCGCTGGTAGTCCCATTACAAGCCACCGGATTCACTACAAAAAAATAATCTTCGGTTTCGCCATAATACAAAGCACTACAGGGATCCGAAGGGGGAAGCAGTCCATCCCAATCACCTCGTATCCGCATACGGTGAATTCCCGGAGCTGCTGTTCCCGGTACTGCAAATTTTCCTCCCGATGCCGAATGGGCCGTCAGAACTAATTCGCCGGATTCAAAAATCAGGTTATCATTGAAATCGATCCACACCGAGAAATTCATTCCATAACTCACCGACTGAATATTGATAAAAGCAGAGTCGTATTGCTGCTGTGCAAAACCCGTGGTAGAACTGAAATCGGAATAAGTACCCGAACAAGTGGTAGAACTGGTGAACGTAGTTTGTCCGATTCCGACCACCTCACTGATATACATGGCAGCACAGGGACTGAATACCAAATTATAAGGCGGTGGTATACAATAACATACGCCATTATTATTGTTGTTGACTTCAACATGCACCGGTGTTGAATAAGTAGTGGTACTGTTGGTGGCACAACTTACAGCACAGCGATAATACCGGTTCCCGTATTGTGTGGCCGTTTGAACTGAATCGGTTCCGAGATATTGAACATTGCTGATAAATGAAATGTCATCGGCCGATTCCCATTGATAGGTAACTAATCCCGGTACACTGTTTTGAAGACTGAGTCCGAAGGTACTGCCTCCACAAACCAGGGTAGATGTACTTAGGGTATTACCCGGATTGGGCGTAGTACAATTCAACACATGAATGGTCATATCGATGGCTTCACCATAATAGTATGGCCCACAGGGAAGATTGGAATAAACGTAAGAGTAGTCTCCGGCAATACGCATCCGGTGATTACCGGGGGTAGCACTCAAAGGAACAGTAAAGGAAGCTGACTGATTATAACTGGATAATGTTAAAAACACCATGCGTTCTGCTGCACTGAAAGAATAATCATCGTTCCAGTCGACCCACACCGAATACGTGAAAGGATTGTTGACAGAAATGAGTGATAACGAAACGGTGGATCCTAATCCCTGATCAATAACATGTGTTGCTGTTAAATTGGAATATACATTATTGGTAGTGGAAGAATAGGAAACGGAATTTACTCCGGTGGCTGTTACTGCACTTATTCGTATTGTTCCGGAGATTGCTGTGGTGGGTGTACAATAACAATTGGCCATGGTCACCAATACCGGCGTAGAATATACGGTGGATGAATTACCGCTGCAACTCACTGCGCAACGATAATAGGTCGACGTGGTGAGACTGGCAGTTTGCGTTAAACCGGTTCCGAGATTGTTTACATTACTGGTAAATGCCAGATTACTGGCGCTCTGCCATTGATAGGTAATTCCACTGGCCGGCGAAACATTCTGAAGCGATAAGGTAAAGGGCACATCGGCGCAAACACTGCTGACGGTAGAAAGGGTATTTCCCGGAGCCGGTGTTGTACAAACCGGAGGGGCTTCAATATGAATACCATAATCTTCGGTTTCGCCATAAATCACCGCCGTGCACGGATCGTTGGGAACAGCGTAAAAGAAATATTCAGTACGTATCCGCATGCGGTGTGTTCCTATAGCGGCCGTGGCGGGAAGCGTGAAACTTCCAGTGATATTCATTAACTGTGCCCCATTAGCTAAGGACAAGACCTTTTCTGTGCCTTCAAATGTGGCGTTATCATTAAAGTCGATCCACACACCATAATTCAAACCATGCACTGTAGAACCGAAATTCATGATCACCGTTTGCCCCTGATATTGTTTGGTAAATTTGGTACTATGATAATCGATATAGGGCGCATTACATCCGGTACTGTTCGAAAAGCCCGGAAATCCATTCACCACCACACTGCTCAACCATACAATATTGCAATTTTGTCCGGTATTATTGGGAGGTGTACAATAAGCCGGCAATGTATAGGTAATACTCAGTGTAGGAAGATTGGTATTACTGTATCCATAAATATTGGCCGATGTTAAGGAAGTAGTATTTCGGTAGTACCCCAGATTCACATCATTGGTTCCGACTTTTCCCTGTATGAAAGCCACACCGGTACTGTTTAACGTTTTTGTATTCAATCCGTTGGCCCAGCTACTGGAGTTTAGCGCAGTTCCCGATGTACAGGCTGTATATAAGGCACTACCAGACAGTTG
>CAYWKR010000060.1:0-2440 GCA_964458785.1 uncultured Bifidobacterium sp.
GGCCCGGAGTGCATTCCCACCAACCGAACGGTGCTTCTTTTCAAAGCGGGCAAACTCATCGCCTCCCCTGCTTCCGCTTTGCCGCAACAAGTTCTGCAATATGCTTACGTGTGCTGTATCACTCAAAGAAGGTGTGGTATGTGTTTTTAAGCGGGCTTTTTGTATAGAATGCGACAAACTCTTTTCGGTATCGAGTAAAATCCCTAACAGAAAATCATACCCGAATACACGGGCCAGTTTACTAAGCATACGGGCACGAAATGAAGGGTGCGGAAAGTGATCCGGATTCATTCCGTTACTTTTCATAAATGCAGTGGCATGTTCTTTTTCAATGGCACTCATTTGCTGAAAAATAGAGGCGATTCGGGGATCCTCTTCGTGATCAGCCAAAACCTGATACAGGAAGGCTGCATCCACTTCGGTTTGAATATTCTGTATGCGAATCATAGTGGGGTAAAATTAAAATTGAATTTCAGTTGAAGATCGACGAAAATGATGATACAAGTCACCCGGATGTTTTTGGAATAATGCTTCAGGTCTTGTATTTTGGGCAATAAGTTTTTTGTATGCGATGGATTATATCTTGCTTCATTTTGCTGTTCTGGTGTTCTGTTCTTAAGGCACAATCGTTTTATGAACTTCAATACCACATGCCCTGGCAAAAAGAAACAATTCCCTGCAAGGCTTTTTTAGTACGAAATGAGGATGGAAGTGGTTTTGTGCGCGTGAAGTATAAAAAACCCGGAATCCCCCAGGAAATTCTGCTTCAGATGTCGATAGAAGATGAGTTACACATGAATCCGGATGGAAGTGTGGATACTACCAATTTATTTGTAAAAACCAGAGAGCCGGAAAGCATCAGCGATCAGTTTGAAGAACAACCTTTTCTTCCTGTGTATGGTTTCATCTTTGAGGAAGAGAGTCAGACATGGGAACCGCGCTTATTATTGAGTCATAATCCGGACGGGTCGCTTGTTGTTGAAGGCCAGGCGCAATTAAAGGCAGAGAATATGTCGTTCAAACAATTGACCCGTAGTTATCTTTCAAACTATTTCAGTCCCGACGACGAATTTGTAAAAAATTTACTGGAACCCAATACACGCAGTATATCTGCTACCGAACGGGGCATACAACTTCATTTACTGATTGTAGCCAATACCAACGATTCAAGTATTGGAAGTTCCTGTGCATTGGATATCAAGCGAATGGTTGAATCGTTCAGCGATATTGTCAATTTCTTAGGACTACCTGCGTTGAAACCTGTTATTATTTCCGGAGCGGGTTACAATAAAGGGGCTGTGATAAAAACTATTCAATCCCTAAAGCCTTCACCACAGGATATTGTTGTTTTTTATTATTCGGGCCATGGTTATCGCAATCTGAAAGAAAAAAGAAAATTCCCCTATATCGATCTGAGAGCCAATCCGGCACAGGATTACCGTAAGGAGACTTTGAATATGGAAGACATATATACGATGATTTGCAAAAAAGGAGCCCGATGTAATATAGTGTTGAGTGATTGCTGTAATACGGTGGTGGAGCAAACCAATGTAAAGGCACCCAAACCTATGAAAACGAAAACAAAAGGTAAACTTCCTTTCAGGGAAAGTAATATCCGTGAATTATTTCTGAGTCCCGAAAAGGTAAATATTCTGGCAACCGCAGCCGATACCAACCAACGGGCATCAAGCAATGATCAGTTTGGTGGTTTTTATTCCTATTTTTTCAGGGGAGCGCTGGAAAAGCGGTGCAGTATATTAAGCGGTACACCCTCCTGGTATCAGGTACTGGATGAAGCTCGTGAAGCTACCATTCAAAAGGCACGTCGCACCTATTGCGACAGGCCGTTTATCCCCGCCAATATCTGCGATCAGATTCCGCAACGAAAAATCGAATAGGTAATTTTATTTGGAATGGATAGCGGTTCCTTTTAAATTACATTTCTCTATTTCTGGCATCTTTATCAAATACATAAAACTCGCAGAAGATTAATTCCAATGGTCTTCTGGGTGATGTGCTTTTTGTCCCTCCTGTGTTGTGATTCTTTAACCGGATTTCAATAGTAGTGGTAAAGCCGATGGATAAGAATAAATCTTTTTTGCTGAATAAAATGTAAACGCAGTATGGCAAAGGCACGTTTTAGTATTTTATGCACAATACATTTCAAGAAATAAATATTCATGAAGAGAAAATGATTTTGTGGCACAGCAGACTTCGACATCATACAGAGGCCGTTCCTATATCCCTTGAGTCTCAGTCGCTATACCCCCACATAGCGATGCGCCAACGAAAAACGCCTCGTAAAAAAATCACAAGACGCATCTGCTATATTCGTGGAGGTAAGCTGGCTGACATTCCCGCAAGTGCGGGACGCTCTACTAACTGCATTAAAAAGAAAAAGGATCAGAACTTCTGACCCCTCATTTGTGGAGGTAAGCGG
>CAYWKR010000060.1:2540-8509 GCA_964458785.1 uncultured Bifidobacterium sp.
GGATCAGAACTTCTGACCCTTCACTCGTGGAGGTAAGCGGATTCGAACCGCTGACCTCTTGCATGCCATGCAAGCGCTCTACCAACTGAGCTATACCCCCTTGTTTTAACAGCCCGTTTTTTTATTCCGGGCAGCAAATATAGAATCTATCTCCTAATAAAAAAGAGTATTTTTGAAAAAAAGCTGCACGATGTGGAATCAAATTCTACGCTATTTGTATTTAAAGAAAAGAGACCCAAATGCCCCGGTGAATACCAATATTAAACTGATGCATGGAATGAACCGGATCTCCATTCTTCTTTTTCTCACCGCCCTGATTATTATGTTGTTTAGGGTTTTATTGAAACGCTAATTCAATAATTCGTTTAGCCGTCTCTTCCGACGCCCTTCCCTGCATCAGCATCTGACGCAGTTCATTGTATCCGTTTTGCATATCGCTTCTGTACCGCATATCCTCCAACAGACGGCTCATTTCATTCATCAAATTTTCTTCATTAAAATCGGCCTGTATGAATTCCCGGATCAATTCACGGTCCAGAATCAGGTTCACCAATGATATATACTTCACCTTCACTACCTTACGGGCAATGGCATACGAAACAGGATTGGCGCGGTAGCATACCACCTGAGGCACGCCAAACAAAGCTGTTTCCAGGGTGGCTGTACCCGACGTAACCAAGGCTGCCTTTGCTACCTGCAGTAGTTCATAGGTTTTGTTTTTCAAACATTCTACCTCATACCCCTGTAGCAAAGGAAGAAATAAGTCATCGGGTAAGGATGGCGCCTGAGCTATACAAATCCGGTAGTTTTTCCATTGCGATGCCACCTTTAACATCAATGGGAGCATGGCTTTTATTTCCTGCACTCGGCTTCCCGGCAACAGTGCAATTACCGGCTGATCCATGCTGTGAGGTTCTCTTTGCAGGGTTCCGATTTTTTCTGCACTTGGATTTCCAACATAGTCGACTGCTATCCCATGCTTTGCATAAAAGGCTTTCTCAAAGGGAAGTATGCACATGAGCCGATCCACATAACGACGGATTGTTTCCACACGACCTTCCTTCCAGGCCCATACCGTGGGTGAAATATAATAAGCCACCTTATAGCATTTATGCTTAGCCCAACGTGCCATTCTTAAATTAAATCCCGGATAGTCGACCAGTACTATAACATCAGGCTTAAAAACCTGTATATCGGTTTTCACCTGTCTGAAATTCCGTATAATCGTTGCCAGGTTTTTAATTACTTCCACAAAACCCATAAAAGCCAATTCCCGGATATGCTTCTTTAAGTGCATCCCTTCGTCCACCATTCTGTCGCCTCCCCAACCTTCAATCTGGGCTTCCGGATCCCTTGCCTTGATCTGTTGAATTACTGCCGAAGCGTGCAGATCACCACTAGCCTCTCCGGCAATAAAAAAATACTTCATGCTTACAGAAAATGAAAACGGTAAGCAATGGCCAGCAAGGCATAGAATCCAATTGAGATAAAAATGCCTTTGAGTGTCTGGTATCTCCTGCGATTTTTAAAATACGTAATCAGTGGAATACAGGCGATCAGTCCCAGTGAAATCACCTTGGAAATATTAGGTTTATTAGTACGTAACAGATACACAAAATCAGCAACGGACACATTTTGCGGTAAATACTTAATGGTATAAAACAAGGCTACCCCTGCTATGGGAACCATTAATCCCCAGAGAATGCCCCAAAGCAGCGAATTCCGATCCATGCAGGCAAATATAAACTGCTTTCGTCAAGCAAGTTACCTCACTTCTAACTGGAAGGGCAGAATAGCTTGTATCTGGTTTTGTTTTTCGCGTAACTTCTTTAATTCCAGATAAATTTTATAATCGGGGCCAAACATTTTTTTCGCAATCGCTTCATCACCTTTATCACCGGTTATTGAAGCCAGAATCTGTTCGATCTGATTGAATGGTTTAGGATATTCCACCACCCGGTATTTACTTAACTTAGCCATAGAGGCAGCAGAAGCTATTGCACGATCTTTATTTCCAAAAGCATCAATTAATTTTAACTGTTTAGCCAGCGTACCACTATATACATGCCCCTGTGCCAGATCTTCCACTTCTTCCATACTCAGTTTCCTGGCATCGGCTACGCGTTTTTTAAACAAGATGTAGGTTGAATCCAGATACGATTGTATCCAGGCTCTTTCTGCCTCACTCATGGTACGGGTTACACTTGGAAAATCGGCATAGGTTCCGGTTTTCACGGCATCGAAACTCACTCCGAGTTTATTCTTCATCATTTGTTCGATATTGAACATCACACCCACTACGCCAATAGAACCAGTGAGTGTATTTTCATCGGCAAATACACTATCACCGGCACAGGAAATATAGTAGCCACCACTGGCTGCATAATTACCCATACTGATAACCAGCGGCTTGCGCTTTTTTAATTCCATTAATTCGTGCCAGATCACCTCGCTGGCCAATGCCGAACCTCCGGGTGAATTCACACGAAGTACTACCGATTTAATCTGATCATCGGCTGCGATTTTACGAATCTGACGGGTCATCGTCCGGGAATAAATTCCATCATGCCCGTCCCCGTCATGAATCTCTCCCGCAGCATATAATACCGCTACTTTTTCCTTAACACGTACATTCTCTTCTATGGTAGAGGCATAATCGGCTACAGTTACAAAAGGTATTTTATCCTTCCGCCCCAGTTTCAATTTAGATTTCACTTTATTTTCCATTGAATCGGAATACAAAACACCATCAATAAAATGATTCTTCAACGCATCCTCCGGAAAACGAACGGCACCTTGCTCGGCCATCATAGCCAATTGCGCCGTATCGGTTCCAGTTTTCTTTGCAACGGCTGAAAGAAACTCTCCATACATGTCCTGTAGCAATACACCTAATTGATACCGGTTAGGTTCACTGAATTTTTCAAGTTTAAAAGGTTCATAGGCTCCTTTGAATTTACCACAGTGGAATGCTTCCGTTTGAATATCCAGTTTATCCAGGGCTCCTTTGAAAAAAGTACCATTTATAGCTAATCCTTTAAATTCGAACATACCTGCCGGATTCAGATAAACCTGATCAGCCGCCGAAGCCACATAATAGGATTTCTGATCTGTGAGCTCGCCATAAGCCATTACAAATTTTCCGGATTTGCGAAATTCGCTCAGCGCTTCGCGCATCTCCTTCAAACTAGCCCAACCGCTGTTACAGACTCCCGTACGGATATACACCCCATCCACCTGATCGTCGGTAGCAGCATGTTTTAACGACCTGATCATTTCATTCAAGCCGCACACCCGCTCATCATTTCCACTCAACGCACTCAGGGTATTATCCTTGCCCTGTTCTTCAATCTGTTCGTTCAGATCAATCACTAATACCGAATGGTCTTCAATCACCTTTTTTTCACTTCCTGCCGAAAGGCCGGCTACCAACCCTGTAAGCGATAATACGGCCACCACTACAAAGAGAACCAGGGCGAAAAAACAGGCAAAGAGGATCTTAAAGAATTGTTTCATTTTATGCGATAATTTGCGGCCAAAAATAACCCGGCAACTCTGCGGCCGGACAGGCTTTTGGTATGAATGGTGTTTATCTGATTACAGGTGGCAATATGGGGGATCGGAAAAAGAATCTTTCTGACGCCCAAAAACTTCTTGAAGACATGCTTGGAACGGCAAAGGGGGTGTCGAATATTTACGAAACGGCTGCCTGGGGACGTGAAAATGACCCGGCCTATCTGAACCAGGTTTTATTTTTTGAGACCCGGTTATCAGCCAGCGACATTCTGGAATTTTGCCTCTCAGTTGAAAAGAAAATGGGACGTTACCGCCAAACCCGCTGGGAATCACGTTCCATCGATATTGATCTGCTTTTTTATAATGATGCTATTATACAGGAAGTTGCCCTCCAGATACCTCACCCCTACCTGCATCAACGCCGCTTTGTTCTGACCCCATTAGCCGAACTGGCACCTGATTTTATTCACCCGGTTCTACGGAAAAGTATAAAGCAACTGCTGCAGGAATGTGAGGATCCCCTGGCATGTGAAATCTATACCCTGGACTAATAATTTTCATTCTTCCGTTTCGGTCATTCCATCTAATCTGTACTACATTTGCGCTCAAATTTCTATCATGAGCAATGGTCATTTTCATTTGCCTATGCCCGCTAACGAGCCGGTACTGCAATTCGCCCCGAAATCGCCTGAAAAAATAAAATTAAAGCAAGCACTGGATGCAGCCAGAAAAGTAAAGGCTGATATCCCGATGTATATTGGATCCGATGAAGTTCGTACCGGAAAGAAGGCCGAAATCCGCCCTCCCCATGATCATAAACATGTACTGGCTACCTATCATCAGGGCGATGCCACCCATGTAAAAGCTGCTATTAATGCGGCTCTGAAAGCACACGACAAATGGGCCCATATGCCATGGATGCAACGGGCATCCATCTTTCTGAAAGCCGCCGATCTTTTAGCTACCAAATACCGGTACGAAATGCTGGCCGCCACTATGCTTGGACAAAGCAAGAATGCTTTTCAGGCTGAAATCGACAGTACCTGCGAACTCATCGACTTCCTGCGATTCAATGTTCATTTTTTGAACGAAATCTATGGTCAACAACCAATCTCAGGTCCGGGTATGCATAACCGGGTTGAATACCGTTCGCTGGAAGGATTTGTTTTAGCCGTTACCCCATTCAACTTTACGGCCATTGGTGGTAATCTTCCTACTTCTGCAGCCATGTGCGGTAATGTGGTGGTGTGGAAAGCCGCGAATACCCAGATTTATTCGGCCAGTTTGTTTATGAAAATTCTGAAAGAAGCAGGTCTGCCCGATGGGGTTATTAACCTGATTTATTGCAGTGGTCCGGTTGTAGGAGAAATTTGCTTTCAGCATAAAGACTTTGCCGGTGTCCATTTTACCGGAAGTACCGGCGTATTTCAGGGAATGTGGAAGAGCATTGGTGAAAATATCGCCCGTTATAAAACCTATCCGCGTATTGTTGGAGAAACCGGTGGAAAGGATTTCGTGTTGGTTCACCCTTCTGCTCAAACCGATGCTGTGGTGGCAGGATTAGCCCGTGGCGCATTCGAATATCAGGGACAAAAATGCAGTGCAGCCTCCCGTGCGTATCTACCCGATAACCTTGCCGCTGAAATCAAGAAAAAATTAGTGGCGGAAGTGAAAACCATGAAAATGGGACCCACAGAAGACTTTACCAATTTCATCAATGCGGTAATTGATGAAAAAGCCTTTAACAGTATTAAGAAATATATTGATACCGCGAAGAAAGATAAATCGTGTAAAATCTTAGCAGGTGGCAAATGCGATGCAACTTCTGGTTGGTTTATTGAACCCACTATTATAGAAACCACTGATCCCAAGTACCAAACGATGTGTGAAGAAATCTTTGGTCCGGTGTTAACCATCTATACGTATAAGGCCGAAGAATTTGACAAAGTATGCAAACTGGTGGATGAAACTTCAGAATACGCTTTAACCGGTGCCATCTTTACGCAGGATCGCTATGCGCTTGATAAAGCGATGAAGACACTGACCCATAGTGCCGGTAATTTTTATATCAACGATAAACCTACCGGAGCGGTAGTAGGGCAACAACCTTTTGGTGGTGCAAGAACATCAGGAACCAATGACAAGGCCGGCTCGATGCTGAATCTCTATCGCTGGTTAAGTGCACGCACTATTAAAGAGACGTTTAATCCGGTGGTAGATTATCGTTATCCATTCCTCGGTGAGAAGTAAACTTCGCCTCAACGCAGTAAGGTGATGTCACCCTTCAGGTGATATAGTTTTCCGGTGCCAGTACACCGGTACCGAAGCGAATAGTAATAGACGCCCTGTTCCGCATCGCCATATCCCAGATGTCCGTTCCAGAAATCATCCTTATTCCTGGTTTGAAACACACAAAACCCCCATCGGTTATACACCGACCATTCGATGAGTTC
>CAYWKR010000061.1:0-8397 GCA_964458785.1 uncultured Bifidobacterium sp.
CTGTGGTGGGTAAGGTGGTTGCACTGGAATTGCTGAGCCAGATGGAATAATTATTGTTTCCGATAATCTGAGAGGTATCTTTTTTTAACCATTCGAGTTTCACAATTTTCGAACCGGATGGAATTCCCAGTTCCGCTGCTGTATACAAATAGGCATAGCGGGAATAGTTCAGCACACCGGCATTCCCGGTATTGCGGTAAATAGGACCATAGGCCCAGGACCCCACACCACTGGTTGGACCAATGACCACCTGATTGATGGTTTGTGACAGAACTGAAGCACTGCCTGAAGAAAGCATCAGGAATAAAACCAGAACACGAAACATAGCACGTAGTGTTTAATAAAAATAAAGGGCTGCGCAAAAGCAGCGGCTTCAAGGTAGACTGAAGCAGCCAGCAGGCCAAAACATTTAACATCAAATAGGCTGAAGCCGTAAAAAGTATCGTTTAATTTCTGACGATGAAAACTATATTTACGGCCGTCTATGCAAACCATTGCTTCCATTTACGAAAAACTCGGACCGGGTTTTATACCTCAGACAGATACCCGGAAACTGCAACACGGAGAGGTGTATTTTGCCCTGAAAGGCGAACATTTTAATGGTAATCGATTTGCCCTTCAGGCGCTGAATCAGGGTGCTTCGGTTGTGGTTATCGATGAAGAGGATCTTTCAATCCCTCCGGACCGGTGTATACTGGTAGACGATGTGCTTTTCACACTCCAACAATTGGCTAAATACCATCGCTCGTTGTTTCAGGGACCCGTCATTGGTATTACCGGTAGTAATGGGAAAACTACCACCAAAGAACTCATCCGGAATGTGCTGGATACTACCTATAAAACACATTGCACCCGAGGGAATCTGAACAATCATATCGGGGTACCCTTAACCTTACTGGGTATTCAACCCGATACCGAAATAGCCATTATTGAAATGGGTGCCAATCATGCCGGTGAAATAGCCGCTTATTGTCAATGGGCTATGCCTTCCCATGCGCTCATTACTAATTGCGGTAAAGCACATCTCGAAGGGTTCGGCAGTGTGGAAGGAGTACGTAAAGCCAAAGGAGAATTATACGATTGGATACGGGAAACGCAGGGTATTCTGTTCCGGAATGCCGATCTTGATTATTTATTCACCATGAGTCAGGGAATCACAAAACAAGTGACCTACGGAAGTGGTGCCGCCGATATTCGTGGCGTGGTTTCTGACCCCGAATCGGAAACACTTTCGGTAGCTATACTAACACCTCATCATGAATGCAGTATACAAACCCAATTAGCCGGAGTGTATAACCTTTCTAATGTACTGGCTGCTTTTGCAATAGGTGTACATTTTGGAATTCCGGCTTCAACCACTAAGAACGCACTGGAAGCCTATTCGCCTGATAACAGTCGTTCGCAATGGATACAAAAAGGAACTAACACCATTTTACTCGATGCCTACAACGCCAACCCAAGCAGTATGCAGGCGGCTATAATGAATTTCCGTCAACGCGATGCAGCTAATAAAGTACTGCTATTGGGTGCCATGATGGAATTAGGGAATGAAAGCATTGCCGAACATCAGATGGTAACCGACCTGATTGCCCAAAGCAACTGGAAGGCTGTAGTTCTAGTCGGAGGCGATTTTAAACATATTCAACACCCCTATCAGTATTTCGATTCGGTAGCAGAAGCGGCTGCATGGTATAAAGAACAAAAATTCAGCCATACCCATATTCTGATCAAGGGTTCGAGGGCTATGACGATGGAAAAAATTCTGGAAGATTAACTTGACTCTTATGAAAAAAATTCTGGTAACCGGTGGTGCAGGCTATATTGGATCGCATACTATTTGCGATTTGCTGGCACATGGTTTTGAGGTAATCAGTATCGACAATTATTCCCGTTCATCGGCAACGGTATGGAGTGGAATTGAAGCCATCAGTGGAATCCGGGTAAAGAATTACGATATTGATTTATGTGACCGGAGAGCCTTATCGGAGGTACTTGAAAAAGAGCATCCGCTGGCAGGCCTTATTCATTTTGCTGCCTATAAATCGGTTGAAGAAAGTGTGCATCATCCATTAATGTATTACCGGAATAATCTGGAATCGCTGATGAACCTTCTTGAATTAGCAGAAGCATATCAGATTCCTCATTTTGTTTTTTCCTCTTCCTGTTCGGTGTATGGAAACATTCAACACTTGCCGGTGAACGAAAACACTCCACTCGCTAAACCCGAATCGCCGTATGCTGCCACCAAACAAATGGGGGAACAAATGATTCAGGATTTTTCAAAAAATGCCCGTTCCCGTTTTCTGGCCTTGCGATATTTCAACCCGGTAGGGGCACATCCCACCGCTTCGATTGGAGAAATGCCTCAGGGAAAACCTTCTAATTTATTTCCTTCCATCACGCAAACCGCGGCAGGTAAACAGGCGGTGTTAAAGGTCTGGGGTAGCGATTATCCCACTCGCGATGGCACCTGTATACGCGATTATATTCATGTGATGGATATAGCCAGAGCCCACACCATGTCGTTGGAATACCTGATGAATAAACCCGAACAGCCTCCTTTCGATTTATTTAATGTCGGTTCAGGTGAAGGAGTCAGTGTAAAAGAAGCTGTTGCAGCTTTTGAAACCGTGAGTGGTTTAATTCTGCCTGTTCAGTATGATAACAGACGACCCGGAGATGTGATTTCCATTTATTCCGACTCTACCAAAATTTTAAAGGCTATGAAGTGGAAACCGGAATATGATTTACTATCGATGATGGATACCGCCTGGAAATGGGAACAGCGATTAGGTTCAGTAAATTAATCTTCAAAATTTATAATTTACCGAGGGTGAATAATTATTTTCTGTACTGCCCGTTCAAAAGGTGTTTCTAACAGGATCCAATACGTTGTAGTAGCCTGAACATCAACCGATGCCCGGTGATATTGGTGTGGCCCTTTGCTTTGTTTTGAAAAATTAATATCATCCACCACCTGTGATTGCTCATTCATGATGCGCAGATGTACGTTACATTCCTGCCGGAGAGAATAATTAATAATAAACTCTCCTGAACCCGGATTGGGATACACCTGCATTTGAAGACTGCCCGTACTTTGAGGATTTATGATATCTAGTCCGGCCGGACTATTCTTAATCAGATAGACTTTAAATAACTGATGATTCGCAGCGCTTTGACTCCCCGTATTCGTTTGAAAAATATTTTTTGCGGTACTTTGAATTCCTCCGAAAATATATCCTGCCAAAGTGGTATCCTGAATCAGGTTATCCTGTTGTATTACATCATTTGCATAGCGTGCAATGGATTCTTCGGGAATAAATTCGGAACCAGCCCCCAGATACCCGGGCATTTCCACCGGCAGTTTATATTCTGTCATTACCCCTGAAGCGGGTTGTGTTACGCGGGCTATTGTTTTTACAAAGGGAACATTATTATCCTGTACCAAAACACCGGCACTGTCAAAATATTGCGCTATACCTCCAAAGAAGATCGTATGCATTTCTTGCGCCGCTGCAGAATATATGGGTAGCACTGCACAGTGATAATGATTGTAATACTGCTGAAACGTATTGTTTATGTTGTATCCGCTGCTATCTACCTGCACGCAATTGAGAAAAGGAAGATCGACCCCTGTTTGAAAAACACCGGAAAATACCGTAACACCTTCTTCGCCATTGGGAAGTATGCCAGGTACGGCGTTATAATCCCGGCGATGGAAGGCTGCTGCATCGACTATTTCAGGTAAATGAGTAACAGTGATAGTGGTCCCGTTGTCATTTAATTTAAACCGGCGGATAGAATTGGTATACACCTGTGTATAGCTGGGCCCTCCCATGGGGTTATAATTCCCATCAAACGAATTACCTCCAATCAAATAGTAATCATGGTAGATTTTTTTCAAATGCCCTCCGGTGACTTTGAACAACGGATCATTGATTTGGCGGATAAAATTCTGAAACGGATTGCCATTGACAATAGCTGTAATCACTGAAGGAACATCTATAGCACAAAGGGATGCAAAGGTCATCTTCGATGCGGTGGCTCCATGAAAACCATATCCGCCAAGAATATAGAGATAGTTTGAATCCTGATGGAACTCCATATTCGTGGAGCTTAATTGTTCCTGTATCGAAACAGCCAGACTGGAAATTGGTGCCTTCCATACCTGCAGATTGACCGGATCGACCACCATCAATTCGTGATTATTATTTACGGTATCGAAGGCAGTACCCGGTGTTCTGCGATGTAAACCATCTAAACGTCCACCTACCAGAAGCCATTTCCCCTGAGCCTGTCCAAAAGCATAGGCCTGCAACCCGTTTAAACCGGAAATAGTTACCGGTTCAAGATAAACCTGAAACGGATTCGACTGGGCCAGACCATTCGTACCCCAACTATACAGAAACAAAAAGAATATGAATATCCTCATACGTATTATTTTGAAGCACAAAGGTATCTGTCCGGTCTGACCTGCTTTGTAACAAATGTTACCCGGTCTGTGTTCCTATTGAATCAGGCAGAATGTTCCAGGTTCCAAATCCGGATTCTTTTGAATTGAGCTACCTTTATACAGAAACAGTATATTGTAAAAACATGAGACCCCATTACCCCATCCGGATTTTAATTCTTTCCTTCTTCCTGCTCCCGTTTATTTCAAGGGCTCAAAACTGGAATACACTCATTCAAAATCATCTTGAATGGCTGCGGGATAGTTTGAAATTCGAAAATACAGATATTACTGGTTGGAAGCTGACCGATACCTATCAGCATTCCGGGGATGAGTTTCGCTATTTTTATATTCAGCAACAATATCAAAACATCCCTGTTTATAATGCTGTCAGTAATGGTGTATTAAATAATAATCAGGTGCTTTATTTTAATAACCGGTTTTATGCTAAACTGAATAGCCGGATTCGAAACACGCAGGCAACGGTTTCGGCTCCGCAGGCTTTATCCATTGTACTGCAATCGCTGGATTTGGATACCGCCTTAGTGTCTCCGGGAGAAAAAAAATCGGACCATCAATGGGTGTGGAATATTCCGGCGATCTCGGCGAATGAAATTGTGGCTGAGTGGATGTATCAACCAGTGGGCGAGGAATTACGGCTTTGCTGGAATGTGTCCATTGAATTACGTAATCAACCTCATTGGTGGAATATCCGGGTGGATGCCGTAAACGGAACCATACTGGATCAGAACGACTATACCGTTTCCTGTATGTTCGAACAACCGGAACCCAATCCGGGAGCGGCTTCATTGGGAAGCACACCCTACTATCGGGTCTTCCCCTATCCCATCGAATCTCCCAATTTCGGTCCCCGCAGTTTACTCAGCGATCCCTCCAATGTGGTGGCATCGCCTTACGAGTGGCATGATGTGAATGGTGTGGCCGGTGAAGAATATACATACACCCGGGGAAATAATGTATTTGCGTATGAAGATGCGAATAACGACAATCTGGCTGGTTATTCTCCCGATCCGGGCAGCACGCTCATCTTCGATTATCCCTATACCTATGGCGCCACGGCAGCGTCCAATCAGGATGCAGCTATTACTAATCTTTTCTATGCCTGTAATACCATTCACGATTATCTCTATGAATTGGGATTTAATGAAGTGGCCGGAAATTTTCAGGTGAATAACTACGGAAATGGAGGCAGTGGAAGCGATGCAGTCCGGGCTGAAGCGCAGGATGGAGGCGGAACAAATAATGCAAACTTCAGTACCCCACCCGATGGCAATGCCGGCCGTATGCAAATGTATTTATGGAATGGCAATGCTTTTCCCTGTACCAGTTTGAATATTACTTCCTCATCCTATAATGGGAGCATGACTTTTGGAACGGCAACATTCAGCCCGGCTGCTACCGTTACAGCCCAATTGGTTTTAGTGAACGATGGTGTAGGTACACTCACCGATGCCTGTTCTCCCATTGTGAATTCGGTGGCCGGAAAAATTGCCCTCATCGACCGTGGAGGAACCTGCACCTATATTCTCAAGGCACAGGCTGCACAAGCTGCCGGAGCGGTTGGCGTAATTATCGCGAATAATGTCAGTGGTTCGGCCCCGGTAATGACCGGTACCGGAAGTGTCACCATACCTTGTGTATCGGTTTCTTTGGCCAACGGAAACACCCTGAAAGCCGCGTTGGGAAGTGGCACCGTAATGGCCAGTATCACCACCTGTACTGTTAACCCGATAGATGCCTGTTTTGATAATGGCGTAATTAGTCACGAATACGGACATGGATTATCGAATCGCTTAACCGGTGGACCCAATACTACCAGTTGTCTTACAAATGCCGAGCAAGGCGGAGAAGGATGGAGCGATTGGCTGGCTTTGATGATGACGATGAAAGCCGGTGATATAGGTTCTACTCCACGGGGTATTGGTACCTATAGCTTGGGACAGTCAGCCAGCGGGAACGGAATCAGGCGTTATCCATATTCCACCAATATGAGTATCAATCCTCAAACCTATGCGAGTTTAAATGGAAGTACCACAGTACATCAGATTGGTGAAATCTGGTGTGATGCCTTGTGGGATATGAGTTGGTTGCTGATCGATAATTTCGGATTCAATGCCAATCCCAATGTGTCAACAGCCGGTAACAATATAGCCATGAAACTGGTTTTGGAAGGTATGAAACTGCAACCTTGTAACCCGGGTTTCATCGATGCACGGGATGCGATACTAACGGCTGATGCCATTTTTTATGCCAATGCCCATCGTTGTTTACTGTGGCAGGCCTTTGCCGGTAGAGGAATGGGGTACGGAGCTTCCCAGGGAAGTGCAAATAGTATTGCCGATGAAACGGTGAGCTTTGCCATGCCACCCTTCTGTTTACCTCCAACACAAATACCGGTGGCTGCCTTTACAAGCGATTCCACTACTATTTTATGTGGACACAAAGTGAAATTTACAGATCAGTCAATACAGGCCTTCTCCTGGTTATGGGATTTTGGCGATCAAAGCAGTTCTACCTTGCAGCATCCCACTCATATTTTTACTTCACCAGGTACCTATTCTGTAAAACTCAAGGTATTGAATCCTTTAGGTGCTGATTCGGTAATACATACTATTGTGGTTACAGCGGCATTCAGTGCCACGGTGAGTGCCAGTCCTTTATCAGTTTGTGGGGGGGCTACCGTTACACTCAATGCCAATGCCAGCGGAAGTACCAATCGCTCTTATACCGTCACGTCCATTCCCTTTGCACCCTTCACCGGATCATTCACCAATATTTCATTAACCGACGATCAGATGAGTAGTTCCTTACCGATTGGATTCACATTTAATTTTTACGGAACAAACTATACTAATTTTTATATCTGTTCGAATGGATTCATCACGTTTTCGGCTTCGATGCCAGCCAGTATCGTGTACGGTGAATACCTGCCTACGTCTTCCATTCCCAATAATCTGATTGCCTTATCGTGGAATGATTTAAATCCGCAAAATGCCGGCAGTACCATTGGATATACCACTACCGGAACCGCTCCGAACCGTAAACTCATTATTCAATACAATACCTCACATTATCAGAGTGCTTCCATGCCTTTTGTGGTGCAGGCTATTTTATATGAAGGCAGTAACCTGATAGAAATTCATACCACTTCCATCAGCAATATGTCGGCCATTGATTTTGATGCCGTTACCACGCAGGGGGTCGAGAATGTAGATGGAAGTAAAGCCGTAGCTGTGAGTGGAAGAAACAGTTCCCATTTCAGTGCTACAAATGATGCCTATCGTTTTACACCGGTTATACCGTATACCTATAACTGGTTACCGGGCAATTTACCCGGTGCGAATCAAAATGCACAACCGCTGGTAAACACCACCTATACCGTTCAGGTGAGCGACGGAACGGCCTGTACAGTGAACTACAGTACTTCACCTGTAGTGATAGTTCCCTGTTCTACCACAATTAGTTTACATGTATTGCTGCAGGGCTATTATGCCGGTGCCGGTGAAATGCGGCCGGTACTGTTGAATCAGGGGGTAAGCACAAATAATTTACTATGCGATACCATTACCGTTGAACTGCATTCATCATCGGCTCCGTATAATATGCTTCAGACGCAGAAAACCGTGTTACAAAAAAATGGTACGGCCACTGTGGTATGGAATGTACTTCCTGGTCCGTATTATCTGGTAGTAAAACACCGTTCATCGCTGGAAACCTGGAGTTCGGTACCGGTTTGGCTCAACAGTACCGGCACCCTGTACGATTTTACCGATGCCATGACGAAAGCCTATGGTAATAACCTCGCTGACATGGGAGCTTCTCTCTGGGCAATATATGCAGGCGATATTGTGAAGGACGAAAATGTGGACTTACTCGATTATATCACAATAGAAGCAGATATTGTAGGTTTTGGTTCAGGATATATG
>CAYWKR010000062.1:0-8392 GCA_964458785.1 uncultured Bifidobacterium sp.
CAGGTCGACTCTAAAAACAAAAAACGAAAAATCGAAACGCAATCCGAGTCCACCGGAGATAGCAATATCTTGCCATAAGTAACGGGTATCAAATTCAGCCCCTTGTACATGTTCATCCGGATGAAGCAACCAGATATTGCCGGCATCGATAAAGGCAGCCCCTTTGAGATTAATGGCTCCCGAAAACAATTTCAACAAATTAAAGCGGTACTCCGAATTCATTTCCAGCTTCAAATCACCGGTTTGGTCCAGAATCACAAAACCACTTTGATAGGTGGTATCTACCACCCGCCCGGGCCCCAGTGAACGGGAACGCCAGCCTCTGTTACTGAACGGACCACCCGCCGAAAATTGCTTTATATAAGGCAGGGTTTTCGAATCCCGCATAGGTATACCGATGCCCAGCATGAGGCGGTTCACCCACTGGCTCTTATTCCGGTTCAGATAATAGCGGTAATCACCTTCCATTTTAATATAATTGGCGATGGCACTGATACTGTCGCGTGAAAATTTATTGTACAGCCAGTTCACACCTTTCAATACGGTACCAGCTTCTTCCAATCCCAGCTTTAACGACTGAAGATTACTATTTCTACCTTTCCCCTGTTTCCGGTATTCGAATAACATATTCTCGCCCTGAATAACATGATTTGAAAATGTTTTACGAAGGAATTCATTGGTCAGCAGTTTTTCTTTGAACGTAGCTCCCAGAAATTTTTCGGGTACCTGTGTAACGGTAAGGAATACAGGATAAACATGCCAGTTTTTTCGTTGCGTTTCTTGCCAGCTATAACCGAAATTTCCACTGATATTAATTAAAGTATAGTTTTGAATTCTTCGGATAAAACTGTACGTGGCACCTAATTGGGTATAAGGCATGTTCTTTTTACTGAACACATTTTGATTAAAGGGAACAATGAATTTTGGAAAGGTGAGATTCAGATTCAGATTCACATTATTACCCGATTGATAAAAGGTCCGGTTCCCGGTAAGAAATTCGTCATTTCTGAATTCCGTGGAATAACTGGCCCTGAATGAACCATTATTAGCCCCATGAAAAAGGTTTCTGTTACGAAATGTAATTCCCAAACCGGTTCCCAATAAATAATCATCATCACTGGTACTGAGATCTGTTACACCCACCAGATCAAAGCGGGGCGCAGTATGCAAAGTAATCAAACAGCGTAATTCGCCCGTCTTCCCTTCTACCTTTTCATACCGTATATTGACGAACTGAAAAACACCTAGTTGATTCAATCGGTTGACAGTAATTTCAAAATCGCGGGTATTAAATAAATCGCCCTGATGGATGAAGATATTGCGCGTAATTACTTTTCGGTTCACCGGAAGTGTGACATAGGAAAAATGTACATCATCAAGATCCGATTCGGTTTTTTGGGGCATGGGAAGCAGTTCATCGTCGGGAGAAATGATATCAACTTTTACATCCTGAATATGATAGGCTAAAGCATAATTCGAATCACGCGAAGGTCGGATCTGAACTTTTACATCCAGACTGTTATGCTCCGTATTTGGCTTATAATTCAGGGCCTGCGAAAAGGGGTCGTTCAGCAATCCGCTGATACGCTCCTTATCTGATGTATCAATACTGAAATGAATGTTGTCGGCTTTAAAGTCAAAATATCCCTGATTACGAATAATCTTATAGAGCCGATCCCTTTCCAGACCACATTTTATTTTGGTATAGGCTTCGCCTGGTAACAACATACTTTCACTGCGGTTTGCTTCCAGTATTAAACGAAGGGGTTCATCAGGCGATTGATAGTTCAGGCGACCAATGGTATAATTTTTCCCAGCATGTATGGTGTAATTTACAAATACCGAACGCTTCGATACCGGCTGTACTGAATACTGAACATCCGCATAGAAGTATCCCAGATTTTCCATATATTGTTTCATCAGTGTACTGCTTCGGTCTACGAGATGTGAATCGAACAGGGCAGGTTTTTCAATTTTATGTTTCAGGATTTTCGCATTCATCGAATCCCTGCTGTAATAGGTAAAGCGGTTATTGTATCGCCATAATTTGTAGCGGGGCATAAACCCCAGGTCAAACATGTGGGTATTAGCAGCAGGCAGGGCCAACGACAATAACATACTTTCAGTTTCCCCTTTATACTTCAGCGGCTTTTCAGTGTGCAGGGCTATTTTGTTTTCTAGAAGTAATGTTTGATTTTCACTCAGGTGTTTGGTATACTTGCATGAAACGAAAAAAAGACAGCCTGTAAAACACAGGCTCCAGATAAAATTATTTCTGTAACGGACCTTCACCAATAAGGCAGTCAATGATTACTAAAGCGCAAGTTAACCATATTCGATTATTGGAGGATAAAAAATATCGTGCACAAACGGGGCAATTTGTTGTGGAAGGTGATAAAATGGTTACAGAATTACTGAGTTCCCCGATGGCAGTACTTCATGTGTATGCTATGGCCCCATGGATTCAGAAAAATGAAGTCTTGTTAAATAATTGCCCCAGTACTATAGTCGGTGAACAGGAATTAAAACGAATTTCATTTCAAAAAAATCCTAACCAGGTATTGGCTCTGGCGGTCTTACCCAATACTACAACCAAGCTGTCATCGCTTTGTTTTCTTCTTGATGGCGTACAGGATCCTGGCAATACAGGCTCCATCATCCGCATTGCCGACTGGTACAAGGTACCTGCTGTATATACTACGCTGGAAGGTGCCGACCCATTTCATCCCAAAGTCGTACAGGCCAGTATGGGAAGTATTTTCAGGGTTCAATGTCTATGTGTTCAGCCTGATGAAATACTGAAAAAACTTCCATCCGTTGCATCATATGCCTGTGTACTGGATGGAAAGGACGTTCATACATTTGGAAAAATACAGGAAGGAATTGTGATTCTTGGAAACGAATCGAAAGGAATACAATCCAGCCTGATAAAACAATCCACATATCGTATTTCCATTCCACGGAAAGGCCATGCTGAAAGTTTAAATGCCGCAGTAGCTGCAGGTATCATCAGTGATGTCCTGTTATGATGAAGTTATTCTATATTTGTCGTTAAACGTCCATGAATGCTCAGCGTCTGGGCAAAAAAAAATTAATATGAAAAAACTACTTCTTGTTTTCGTACTTGGATTTGTGTTCCAACCTTCCTTTGCCTCCTGGCGTAAGTGCATGCTTCGGCTTCGTCACGATATGGGCCGGAATATTTCGGTTGAAATTGATGGGAAACGATTTGATAAAAT
This sequence comes from uncultured Bifidobacterium sp., assembly GCA_964458785.1. Lineage (GTDB taxonomy): Bacteria > Bacteroidota > Bacteroidia > Chitinophagales > Chitinophagaceae > OLB11. The sequence continues at coordinate 3,240 of CAYWKR010000062.1, forward strand.
GGGCCGCTCGCTGACTATTGGTGATCTGGCCCCCGGAATACACCGAATTAAAATTTATAAATACAATACCAATGGTCATGGTTATCGCACCGGCATTCTGACTTATCAGGGTACACTTCGTTTTGAACCCGGAAAGATTTATTATGGTACCGTATCCGGCGACCGTTTGGAAGTAGAAGAAAACTGTTGTCTCGACGATTACGGGCACTGGAATAATAACGACCGCTGGGATGCTACAGATCGCTGGAATGATCCGCAGAAACCTTCTTACGACGAGAATGAAGATCTGTCGTGGAATAATAATAATAACTGGAACCATGATGATCACCACGACCGTTACACAGAGAATAACTGGGATCAGTACAATGGCAGTATGAGTGAAGGTCGTTTCAACGAACTTCTGAATCAAGTTCGTAAAGCTTCATTCGAAAACTCTAAAGTGAGTGTGGCAAAACAGGCATTAAAAACCAACCGTATCAATTGCAAACAACTTTTAACTATTATCAACGAATTCAGTTTCGAGTCTACCAAATTACAATTTGCCAAGGATGCCTATAAAAGGGTAACCGATCGAAATAATTACTTCATACTAAACGATGCCTTTACTTTCCAAAGTTCAAAAGATGAACTGCTTGAATTTTTGGAAAAAGCCAATTAAATTCAGAATCCCGGTTGAACCGGGATTTTTTTTATCCTTCAGTATATAAGTTTTTCTTCCAGTACCCACTATAAAAATAAAAGAAACTAAGCAGGAAAAGCGAACACCAGTAAACAAATTCCGACAACCAGGCATATGCCAATGGCATTCTCCATTTTTCAATCACAAGAAAAATATATAAGAGATAAAAGCTGATGGCGATACTTTCGAAAATCATATTTAACCTGGTTTTTCCGGTACCTACTACCCCGTTAAAAACAATAGTGGAAACCGATAACATCCAGGTAGCCAGTACGACTATACGAAGCGAATCCGCTCCGGTTTCAATCAGATTGGCATTATCGGTCAATAACGATAAAAATGGTTTCGGGAACAGGAGAATGGGAAGTCCACTTAAAAAGGCAAACGAAAAACTAATCGATACAATTTTATGGATTAAGGGAATCACTTCATGCGTTGACTTCTGCCCTATCAGGTTGCTTACCATGGAGTTACAGGTGGAAGCCAGGGCCCAGGCTGCCACACCTACCAGTCCGAATACCGAACGAAAAATTTGCGACAAGGCTGATTCATTGCTTCCCAGGTGTTCTACGAAAATAAAAAACACTTCCCAGGCACCTATACTTAAAAAGTATTGTATTAATAAAGGCGAGGATTTGTAAAGCATTTGCCGCATAAGGGAAATATCATTTATTCTGCCTATCCTAACCGGAATACGTTTGCGGGCAGCCACCCTGAATACGAATGCTAAAGCCACAACAGCGTTGGCTACTTCGGCAAGAACCGAGGCTATGGCTGAACCCAGTAGTCCAAGCTCTGGAATAAACATCCAACCGAAGATGAGCAGATAATCAAACAGTATATTCGTTACGGTTTGTACCAGGGTTCCATAAACGATATTCCTTGATGCTGATACCGACAGAAAAAAACTATTGGCCATCTGACAAAGAGTGAGAAAGGGAAGTCCGAAACTCCGGATTCGGATAAATCGAATAGCCGATTCCCGCACCGCTTCATCATGTATAAATCGCCTGAATAAGAAAGGGGCGGTGACTTGTGTCAACAACAGCAAAACCAAACTCAATGCTAAGGCAAGCCATAAACCGTGATTAAATAGCCGCGCCATACCGGAACGGTCGTCTTCTCCGGCCTTCCGGCTCATCAGCATCATAATACCGGAAACCAACCCATATCCGGTCATGGCCATCATCAGGTAAAAAATACCGGCTACGCCCGATGCGGCCAGCAAGTTCTGTGAGCCAGCTATCTGATTCACCGGATGATAATAACCAAGAAAAACCGTATTAGTGAGAATATTCAGTTGAGGAATCAATATAGCCAATCCGACCGGCATAGCAATTTTCAGAATGTGAGCATAGGAGTTCTGAACCTGCAACGTAGCACTTGTCGACATAGGCGCAAATGTAATTGAAGGAAAGAGGCGAATATGGAAATTCGGGCAAAATCATCTATCATTGTGCAACCATTGGGACGAAATTTGGAACCCACCGTATGCATTGAAAATACCCAGTCTGTTCCGCAAGGCGGCACCAGAAGTGTATGCAATATTCTGGTTGGACGAAATTATGTGAGTTATGCTCTTAGTGACCCGGAATGTTCGCTGGTACGCTTATTAAAGCATTACTATTTCAAAGACCGGATAATTGGCAAAAAAGATTTTCAGGAGATTCTGAGCGATCCGGCTTTGCAGGGACTGGAACAAGTTAAGATTGCCATCGATTCAGTTAAATCGGTACTCATCCCAGACCCCCTGTATCGCGATGCAGACCGAAGCAGGTACTTTGAATTCTTGCACGATTTAAGTCCGGATGAAGCATTATTTGTACAAAAATTAAATGGAAATAAAACGTCGGTGTATAGTTTAAAGAAGTCGACAGTCGCATTTCTTGAAACTTTATTTCCCGAAATAAGTTTTTACGATGCCACATCCTCTCTGTTGAATACCTACCCTTCGTTATTATTTAATGACGATATGCATACCATTTTTCTGAATTGTAAAGATGATTGTGCTTCGGTAAGTGTGTATTACAAAAAGGAACTCCGATTTCATCATGTGTATGCCGATGTTTCCAATGTGGATCTTCAATATTATCTGGCCGCTTATCTCCATGAGCAAAATCTGGATGTAGAAAAAGTACTTATCCTGTTATTGGGTGAAGGCAGTCGTTTACCCGAAATTCAGTCGGAACTTTCCAAATACTATTCTCATATAAAATATTGCAGCCGCATACAGCATTTGCAATATCCTGAAACTTTATATGCTCATCCGGTGCATGCCTTTTTTAACTTGTTTTCGCTGGTAACATGCGCATAATCGGGGGAATACACGGAGGAAGGAAATTTCATCCACCAGCCCGGATGCCGGCTCGCCCCACTACCGATATTGCGAAAGAAGGACTATTCAATATTATTCAAAACACACTCGATATTCCATCCCTGAAAACGCTGGATCTTTTTGGTGGCACAGGGAGTATCAGTTATGAACTGGCATCCAGGGGATGTACCGATCTGACATTAGTTGAACAAGACGCCCCAACAGTACAGTTTATCCAGCGAACGATTGAAGCCCTGAAGCTGACTAATTTCAAGGTAATGAAAATGGATGTATTCCAGTTCATCCGGAATTGCAGGGAATCATACGATTTTATTTTTGCCGGACCACCGTATGCCTTGCGCAATATTGACGATATTCCGGATTTAATTTTTTCAGGGAATCTGCTAAACCCGGATGGGGTATTCGTTTTGGAACATACGCCAAGAAATAACTACGAGCAACATCCCCGATTTTGGAAGAGTAAAAGTTATGGCACTACCCTCTTCAGTTTTTTTCATCTTCCTTCTAAACAGTAACCCGATATGAAACGAGCTGTATTCCCCGGAACCTTTGATCCGATAACCCTCGGGCATACCGATATTATCAACCGTGCCTTGCTTCTCTTCGACGAAATTATTGTAGCCATCGGAATGAATGCCGGTAAACAACCAATGTTTGAAGCTGTACAGCGTATCCAATGGATTCATACCATTTACAATAACGATTCGAGGGTAAAAGCAATGGAATACACCGGACTCACCATTGAACTTTGCCGTCAGCAATCGGCCGGTTTTATTGTCAGGGGCATTCGGAATAATACCGACTATGAGTATGAAAAGACTATTGCCGATATGAATCATTTACTGGCTCCTGAAATTGAAACCGTTTTCCTTGCCTGCTCACCGAGCTTTGCATCTTTTTCATCCACCGTGGTACGAGATGTTATACGGCATAAGGGGAACACTTCCTTCTTTTTACCGGAAGCGATTCATATCCAATGAAAAATTTTACCTTGCGTTTTTACCAGTAGATACTATATATGGCATTAGATAAAAATCAGATTGCAAAACGAATTGCCCGTGAACTGAAAGACGGGTATTACGTGAATTTAGGAATTGGTATCCCTACCCTGGTAGCCAATTATATTCCCGAAGGAGTAGAAGTTATTTTACAAAGCGAGAATGGCTTACTGGGAATGGGTCCTTTTCCGGAAGAAGGAAAAGAAGATGCTGATTTGATTAATGCCGGGAAGCAAACCATCACTACCCTTCCGGGGTCTGCCTTTTTCGACAGTGCCGTGAGTTTTGGAATGATTCGTGCCGGTAAGGTACATCTTACCGTTTTGGGTGCGATGGAAGTGGCCGATAATGGTGATATTGCCAACTGGAAAGTTCCCGGAAAACTGGTTAAAGGCATGGGCGGTGCCATGGATCTGGTGGCCAGTGCCCGGAATATTATTGTAGCCATGCAACATACCGATAAGGCAGGCAATTCAAAGCTGTTACGAAATTGCACCTTACCGATTACCGGGTTACACTGTGTAAAAAAGGTAGTAAGCGATTTGGGCGTTTTTGAAATTACCGACAACGGATTTCTGTGTACCGAATATGCTCCCGGTGTAAGTCGTGAAGAAATAATGAGTAAAACCGAAGGAATGCTTCATTTTGCCAGCGATCTCAGGGAAATGGATGTGTAAGCTATTCTTTCCCCGGTAATTGATTTTTCTGATAAAAACCATACTTTTGTTCCACATTAAAACTTTGAATGCAGCCCAGACAACACGTACGTCGTCCTTTTAAAAAAGAAAGAGAACACAAAATCAACCGAGAAATTAATCACCCCAAGGTGAGATTAGTGGGTGAAAACCTGGAACCCGGCGTTTATAATATTGATGATGCATTGCGCATCTGTGCCGATCTGGAAGTGGATCTGGTGGAGATTTCGCCAAATGCCGAGCCTCCGGTATGTCGTGCGGTGGACTATAACAAATTCCTCTACGAAAAGAAAAGAAAGGAAAAAGAACTCAAAGCCAAGGCGGCCAAGAGTGAGGTAAAGGAAATTCGCTTTACCCCGAATACCGACGACCATGATTTTGATTTCAAAGCCAAACATGCTGAGAATTTCCTCAAAGAAGGCAATAAGGTAAAAGGTAAAGCATAC
>CAYWKR010000063.1:0-8371 GCA_964458785.1 uncultured Bifidobacterium sp.
CTTTGAATCAACTGGTGCATCCTCGTGTTATAGAACACAGCAGGAAATGGACGTCGCAACAAAAAGCACCCTATATTTTGAAAGAAGCGGCCCTCTTGCTGGAGTCGGGGTCCTGGTCGGATCTCGATGACCTGATTCTGGTGGAATGTCCAGAACCGATACGTATACAACGGGTTGCAGCGCGCGATGGTTTAAGTCGTGAAGAAATTCAAATCAGAATGAATCGTCAGTGGAGTGAGGAAGAAAAGAAAGCATATTGCCGGTATTCGATCCGGAATAGCGGACAGGAACTTATCATTCCGCAGGTTTTGAACCTACATCAACTTTTACTGGAAAGAAGCCAATCAGCGGGCTAATACCGTTTTCATAGGCGACATCAATTCAGCCTCAGCTTCTTTCAGTGAACGAAGGGAATACAGCAGTTGCTGCACCTGTTCCACATCCTGATCATTCAGCTTTTCCAGCTCGGAGAAAAGATTGCGAATAACCAGTTTTAATTTTCGAAGAAGGAAGAAACAAACCGTATCATTCACATCCTGAACATAAAGCAACTCACGACTAGGGACAGCTATCTGATGTTTTTCAAACCACCCCGGACTAATCTCGTAAGGAAAATACAAGGCTTCAATAGCGGCAGTTCGCACTGATTCATCGGAATGATAAGTAAACACCGATGCTTCGGGGAACTGCAGGGTACGGTCTAATTCGGTATAATAAAGGGTAAAAATGGTACTCCATTCCTTATTTTCAAATTCATCGGCGTTCACTTTGATGCGGATATATTCGGCCACACTGTTTTGCTCATCATATGGTTTATTGCCTTGTTCAAGCAATACCCGTATCAGGGCTCTTTCCTGAAGATAATCCTGCTTCAACAAACTCTCAGCGCCTTCCGGGTTATGTGTTGTTTCGGGCGCAGCCTGCCGTTCCAATTCATCAGCTTCTCTCCGGTCGATCCCTTCCCGTTTAACTAATTTCTCCCGGATCTTTTTATTGATCAGTGAAATCAATCCGGCTTCTTCAATCTGTAACAATTGAGCACAACGACGTACATAATCCTGCTGTCGCGTAAATTCCTCCACCTTATTAATACGGGAAAGGGTCTCGGCAATATCATTAATCAGTTCACTCTTACGCACACTATCTTCCTTCGCCTCCAACAGCGAAGTCTCCAAACGAAACAGGATAATATCCTTTCTGTTTTTCTGTACATACTCATGAAAAGCCTGCATACCAATTTGCTTTACATAAGAATCAGGATCATGGTTATCGGGCAGCAAGACCACCTGTACATTCAAACCCTGTTCAATAGCCATGTCCATACCTCGTAATGCCGCTTTAATTCCGGCCGCATCCCCATCGTATAAAATAGTCAGATTTTTGGTATACCGTTTTATTAATCGGAGTTGCTCTTCGGTTAAGGACGTCCCGCTACTGGCAACAGCGTTCCCGATTCCCGATTGGTGAAGGGAGATGACATCGGTATACCCTTCCACCAGGTAGCATTCGTTTTGCTGCGTGATCGGTGTACGTGCAAAGTAAATACCATACAGGGTTTGACTCTTATGATAGATTTCATTTTCAGGCGTATTGATATACTTGGGAGCCTTTTCGTTTTGTTTCAGAATACGTGCTCCGAAACCGATTATTTTACCACTTTGTGAATGAATGGGAAAAATAACCCGGCCACCATACATAGCATATAATTGCCCGTTCCGTTCATAAACCAAGCCTGCCTTCAGTAATAATTCGCGGTCATACCCTTGTTCTAAAGCCCTGGCCGGAAACAGGGTTTTATCTTCCGGACAATATCCCAGTTGAAATTGTTCTATCGTTTCTGTTCTGAAATCCCGCTCATGGAAATACGACAACCCGGCAATTTGCCCTTCTTCAGTTTGTAATAATGCCTCATGAAAATACCGAACCGCAAACTGATTGATAATACGCAGACTTTCTTCGGTATGCCGTAACTCCCTGACTTCATCACTTTGAGTGGTTTCTTCCACTTCAATATGATAGCGTTTCGCAAGCCATACAATCGTTTCAGGATACGTGAGTTTTTCGTGTTCCTGTACGAACGTAATCACATTACCGGCTTTACCACATCCAAAACATTTATAGATCCCTTTGGAAGGTGATACCGTAAAAGATGGGGTTTTTTCGTTGTGAAACGGACAATTACCCAGATAGTTCGATCCCCTTTTCTTTAGTTTCACGAACGAACCGACCACATCGAGTAAATCGGCCGTTTCATGTACTTTTTTAATTGTTGCAGGTGAGATCACGTTGTAAAGGTATTCGTTCCAAAGAAAAAAGCTGCCCACTGGGGACAGCTTTTCATATTGTTCAGGTGAATTTTATTACGGTCTTGCGCTGAATACAAAATTCGCCACATTCAGTTCCAGTATCGGGCTGTCAAGCAGATCCACATTACCATCACCGTTCAAATCAGAAGGTTTATATCCAAAGGCAAAGGCATCCTGTGCCGCTTCCAGTATTCCTTCATCGATCAGATCAGCATTATTATCCAGATTCAGATCACCCACATAGAATGCCCATAATCCAGGTTCCATTTGTATCTGATTGTCGCCATAAGCCTGCGAAGCCGCACTGGAGAAATCATAATACCCGGTACTCACATTTACCGGATTGGCACTCCATGTTTCCATCGCATTCCGGTGACGAACTGCAATATAATACGATCCAAATACGGCAGGGAAATCTACCACTGCGGTACCATCTGTATGTAACAGTACTGTTTTTGAATGTACTAAACCATAGGGCGGAAGGCTATCATGCAATTCCACCAGAATACTATCGGTTACCGTACTGCTGCTTCCAATACCCTGATTCATCAATACAGGCTTCATATATCCGGCTGCATCGTAATACCCCTGAATATATAATTTCATATTGAGAGTGGTTGTACAGGGCACCACGGTAATAGTCAGGCTATCAGAACCGGTACAACCTGCCGAATCAATTCCTGTTACATAATAAGTGGTAGTAACTGGTGGTGTTGCAATTACCACGCTACCTGTATCCGTTGACAGACCTGCTGAAGGAGTGTATTGAAATTGTGCATTACCCGGAGCTGTTGCTGTTAATGTAATGGCATTACCGGTGGGGTAACAATACGAATTACCGGAAGCGGTCAGATCAACAGGTAGGCTGGTATGACCAATAGTTACCACAGATGTATTGGAACAACCATGCGAGTTCACTCCCGTTACCGTATAGGTGGTTGTGGCAGATGGTGTGGCATTCACAATTTGTCCTGAGGCTGAAGACAAGCCTGAAGACGGACTATAGGAATAAAATAAGGCTCCTGTAGATACCAGGGTAACAGGAACACTACCGGTGCAATACATATTGGAGGTGGCATTCACATTCACTGTAGGTATCGATTTCAGAATGGTTAAAGGAGCAGTGGTATCATGCGTAATGGTGCCGTTATTATTACAGGTAACAATACAACTATATGTTGTTGAATTGTACAACATCGGACTGGTATAGGTTACATTGGTTGCACCCGGAATAGCCACATTATTTTTATACCATTGATAGGTATAGTTATTAAAGAAACATTTATTCTGCATACTCACCGTGGTAATGGTACTATCACAGAAATAAGCTACAGTTGCCTGCACATTTCCTGCCTTATTCAAGGGAGTAAAACCACAAGTGTCGGCCTGTTTAATATAAATCAGGTAATCTTCCGTTTCACCAAATCCATACAACATACAAGGTGAAATCAAGCCCCCGGCGTACGATTCTGCAATGGTAATGCGCATACCGGTTTGCCCTTCCAATGCACTACAAGGAATTTTCACACTGTCCATAATGCTTCGTGGGCCTTCCAGTGGAACATTTTCAACATATACCATTTCTCCGGGATCGGAAAAGGAGCCATTTTGGTTGAAATCGATCCAGATGGCCGTTCCGAATGAATAATAAGGAGCCTGATCACAATCATCAGAGTTCATTACGAAAGGAACCTTTTGTCCGAGAAATACGGTATCAATGCTTCCTAAGGGATGGAAATTGGAATACCGGCCTAAAATAGAACCTGGCCCGGGCGCTGCATTATTGCAATCGGTCATCACCTGCGTACCATTAAATGTAAAATCAAAAATATCTTCATCGGCATCCCCACCCGGCATAGAAACACAATAGCAGTTTTTGAACGATTCCAACGTGATAGTAACCGGATTTGAATTCGTGGTTAATCCGGAATTAGTACAGGTCACCGCACAGTAAAACGTAGTGGGTGATGTGATAGCTCCTGAAGTAAACGCAAAATTGGTTGCTCCGGATACCGCTACGTTATTGGCATACCATTGGTATGAAACGCCTTGTCCCGTTGTAAGATTTTGTAAACTCAGGTTCACATTTTTTCCGCTGCACACCGAGGTCAATGAACTAATCGTATTCCCTGGTACCGGCGCACCACTACATTGGGTAGTTGGTGTAATATTAATCAGGTAATCTTCTGTTTCACCAAACGAATATTGCAAACAGGCTGTGGTAATGGGAATTCCTTGTTCAGAAGTAATAACCCGCATTCCGGTCAGACCGGTCAGTGCTGTTGCCGGTATGGTAATGGATCCGCTTTCAACATGTGCACCACTGATTGAAAAGGCAGTTGCATATACCTGTTCGTTACTTTCGAATACTCCATTCTGATTATAATCGATATATATGGCCGTACGATTAGGATACGTATTTAAACAGGTTCCGATAGTAACCGAAAAAGGTACCACCGATTCTTTTTCTACATTGGGAGGCGTGATATACTGATAATTGGAATATTGCTGTGCGGCTGACCCCGGTCCTGCGGCCGTTGAAGTACAATTCGAAGAATTATTCAGGGAACCAAAGGTTACATTAAATATATCTTCATCGGCTGGCGACAAGGGGATACTGGAGCAATAACAGAGATAGTGCGGACTTAAAGGAACATATACCGGTGTTGAAGTGTTCGTTAAGCCACTATTGATACAGGTAGCAGTACAGCGGTAATAGGAAGAAGCCGACTCAGATATTGTAAGAGCAGCCGCTGTGCCTATGGGTGCCACATTTTGTGTAAAGGCGGCATCGTCGGCCCGTTCCCAAACATAACTTAACCCTGTACCAGGAATGGTATTTTGTATAGTGAGAGTAAAGTTCACCCCGGCACAAGCTGTTGCTGTGGAACTCAATGCCGCACCGGTGGTAGGCACTCCCGAACAACCCGGTACCGGCACATAGGTGATCCGAATGGTCGGACGTGAATTACCATAAGTAGCGGCCTGCAGCACACTGGCTCCGGTCATTGGTGTGGTACTGGCAATACCAATGGCTTTACCGGTAGCTGTACTCACATAAAAGTTGATTCCATTCCCTGTCTGAACCCCCAGTTTAGCCCAATCTGTCATAATCATCAGATTAGAACCCGAATAGGTAAAACTATCATTAGGAGGCAAATTGAAGGGGGCGGCAATGTAGGTATTCGTAGTGGTTGGAATACTGTAGGTTGTACTGGAATACACCTGGGTAGATCCTGTTTCCAGGCTACTCCATGTGGCCGTTGAAGGAAAAGTAGCTGTGGTGGTATTATTCATCCACACATTGAAGTTATTATTGGCGGCAATGGAACCCCCATCCTTTTTAAGCCATTCTACTTTTACAATTTTAGCCCCCGACGGAATCCCTGCCGTAGCTAATTCGGCACTCGTATACAAATAGGCATGCCTGGAATAATTGAGGGTTCCGGAATTATTTGTATTCCGGTAAATGGGGCCAAAAAACCAGTTCCCGGTACCGGCTGTATTTCCAATCACGACAGTTACCGGCGCCTGGGCATGCAATAGGGGCACCAAGCCAGAGACCATAAAAAGCAAACTGCCGAAATAACGGAGCATCTTTCGGTACGATACAAGTTGTTTAATTTTATTCATTTTGTTTTTGTTTTTTGTGTGTTTTATTAATCGAATACTGTGCCAGTTTCGGAACGGGTTATACCCATTCTTTCCATTACAGTCACAACTTACCCCGGAAATCTGTGTTCCATTCAGTTGAATAATAAAAATAAACGCTCATCGAGATAACTCCTCCCCCTATCAAATAATGTGTACTAGTGTTGCAACCGGCATCACTTTGATTCTACAGCAAGCAAAAATCAAAGTGGTATCAAATATAATTCAATCTTTGGGTATTGCAAATAATACAACTGCTTTTTAAAGACCAATTTTCCCGTTCTAACCAGATGATTTTTTGCCGCCATAAGGAGTATGCATTTTCATTCAAAACCTAAACACATTTGTAAAAAAATGTATTTGAAATTCTGATAATTTATATCCGCCAATCTTCAATTCCATTACCTTTCCTTCAATGAATTATTCACAGGCTATCGATTTTTTATTTAGTGCTTTACCCATGTTCAGCCGGGTAGGGGCTGCTGCTTACAAAGCCGACCTTACGAATACACTCGCCCTTTGCCAACAAATGAACCATCCGGAAAAGAATCTGACCTGTATTCATATAGCCGGCACCAACGGGAAGGGCAGTTGCAGCCATATGCTGGCAGCTATTTTCCAACAGGCTAGCTATAAAACCGGACTCTATACCTCTCCCCATATCCGCGATTTCAGGGAACGAATCCGGGTCAATGGTCAAATGATCCCTGAAGAAGAGGTAGCGAAAATCGTGAGTGACATGAAGATGAAAGCCGAACATATACCGGCCTCCTTTTTTGAATTCACGGTGGTTATGGCTTTTCACTATTTCCGACAGGAAGAAACAGACATTGCCATTATTGAAACCGGTTTAGGCGGACTACTCGACAGCACCAATGTGATACGTCCCGAACTTTCGGTTATTACCAATATCAGTCTCGACCATACCAATTTCCTGGGACACACAATAACTGAGATTGCCCGTCAAAAAGCAGGTATTATTAAAAAAGGTATTCCAGTGGTGATTGGAGAAAAGTCGGAGGAAAGCAGTCCTGTTTTTATCTCCAAAGCCAGGGAAATGAATAGTCCGCTTTTTTTTGCAGAAGAATTATTCACCTGCACTTCTGCCGAGATTAAGCTAAGCGGAATAGAAGCCAGTTTCCGCGAAGAACAGAGCGCCCATGAACTAAACATATGCACTTCGCTGCCAGGGGCATACCAGATTCAGAATATACGTACCGTATTGTCGGCTGTTCATTTGATGAAAGAAAAAGGATGGCAACTTCATGATTCTCATATCCAGTCGGGAATAGAACATGTTCAGGCATTAACCGAACTTCGCGGACGAATGGAAATTCTTCACAAACAACCCTTGGTGATAGCCGATGTTTCCCATAATGAAGCGGGGATCAGAACACTTTTCCGGCAGATTGAACAAACCCGTCACGAAAAACTTCATGTAGTATGTGGGTTTGTGAACGATAAGGATTTGCATCTTGTGCTGGATCTTTTTCCAACCAGCGCCAGCTATTATTTTACCCAGGCCAATATTCCCAGGGCTATGCCGGCAAACGAACTGGCTACCCTTGCCGGAAGTTTTGGATTACAGGGTTCTTCATACAGTAAGATCGCTGATGCTCTTAAAAATGCACTTACCAAAGCAACCCCCAACGATATAATTCTTATAACCGGTAGTTTTTTCATTCTCGATGAGGTCTATCACTTTTTTGCATCCTCACCCCAATAATCAATTTCCACGGATCATTATCTTAGTGCCGATTTTAAACTATGAGTACGTCAAAAAATAAATCAAAACCCCCGGCTCCACCTGTTAAACAAGCGGAAACAGAATCTGCTGTACCGACCACAAAAGCCACAGGCGCAACCTTATTTCGCTGGATTCCCTATGTGGTTTTAATGCTGGGCAGTTTACTTTTATATGCCAATACCTTTCATCATCAATATGCCTTGGATGATGAAATTGTAATTTCAAAAAACGAATATGTACTGCGGGGCATATCCGGCTTTTCCGATATTTTCAGCAAGGATTTGTTTGATAGTTTTTACCGGCAAATGAATACCTCAGCTCAACTGGCTGGTGGACGATACCGTCCGCTTTCGGTAGCCAGTTTTGCCGTGGAACAGGAATTTATAGGAACCCGCGAGAATGCCAATTTTGAACCCGATTGCTGGGACTTTAACAAGAATGGTAAAAAAGATCCTGCGGAAGATGTGAATCGCGACGGTAATTACAACGATAAGGATTTGAAATCGAAAGGATTCGGACTGCGTCATGTCAATAATGCCCTTTTCTACGGAATGGCCTGCTGTATGTTATTTCTGTTTCTGCAGCAAATTATGTTTCGCGGACAATTCCTCCTTCCCCTCGCCATCAGTCTGTTATTCCTTGCCCACCCTTTGCATACCGAAGTGGT
>CAYWKR010000064.1:0-8365 GCA_964458785.1 uncultured Bifidobacterium sp.
CCTTGCTTCTGTATCGGCATAGTATACCGGAACACCAAGGTGCTGAAAAATGCGACAGATCAGTGATTTGCCGCTTCCCATACCGCCGGTTATTCCAATTTTAAGCATGTTGATTATTCCTGAAATTGAAAATACAATCTGCGTCTTAAATTGCGGGATGAACTTTTTAAAATCACTCTTCGGGGATCAATTTTACCCTGAACATTTTTTTCTTCTGGCGGGCCCCTGTGTGGTTGAAAACAGCGATGTGCTTTTTCGTACTGCAGAGACCTTGAAGGAAGTATGTGAACGATTGAAAATTCCATTGGTATTTAAATCATCGTATACCAAGGCGAACCGAAGCAGTGTGACTTCGTTTACCGGAATAGGCCACGAAGCCGCTCTGGAACTGCTGGCGTCGGTAAAAGAACGTTTTGGTATTCCACTCGTTACCGATATTCATACCGAAGAGGAAGCAAAAATGGCTGCGGGATATGTGGATGTGTTACAGATTCCTGCCTTTTTATGTCGTCAAACCACCTTATTAATAGCGGCAGCCCAAACAGGAAAGGTCGTGAATATTAAAAAAGGACAATTTCTGTCGCCCGAAGCCATGCAATTTGCAGCGGCTAAAGTGAGTTCACAGGGCAATGAACAAATTATGCTTACTGAGCGCGGAACTACATTTGGCTATCAGGATCTGGTGGTAGACTTCCGCAGCATTCCCATTTTGAAAGCGTTTCAATATCCGGTACTGATGGATTGTACGCATGCCCTGCAACAACCGAATCAGAGCAGTGGTGTAACCGGTGGGCGACCTGAACTGATTGAAACTATTGCACGTTGTGCCATTGCCGCCGGTGCCGACGGGTTGTTTATCGAAACACATCCGGAACCAGCCAGGGCATTCAGTGATGGTGCCAATATGTTGCCTTTACACGAAGTGGAAGCGTTACTGAAAAGATTGTTACGTATACGGCAAGCCATTGCCTGATGGCCTTAAAAATACATACGCTCGATGCTTTACGGGAATTTCTTCCCGAGAACACCTTTGAACCGGTAGCGGCATACCTGCATCAGTATAAGATCCATCTGAAGCTTAAAAAAGATCGTTCCACTGTATTGGGCGATTATCGTCCGGCTCATGCCCATCAACCCCACACCATCTCGGTGAATGCCAGTTTAAATCCCTATCATTTCCTGCTTACTTTATTACATGAATTAGCTCATTTGCTGACGCATGAACAATATGGCCGAAGGGTATTACCCCATGGAAAAGAGTGGAAGAGGGCGTATGCCCAACTGATATCCGGATTTATTTCAGCCAGGGTTTTTCCGGCAGATATTGAAGGAGCCCTAAAAAAAACACTCGCTGCGGCACCGGCCAGTTCCTGTTCCGATCCGGTATTATACAGGGTATTGAAACAATATGATATCCATCCGGAAAGAGGCGAAATGGTAGAAGAAATTGGAATAGGCAATATCTTCCGAACGAACAAGGGCGAACGCTTCAGGGTACTGGCCAAACGGCGAACACGGTATGAATGCATTCATCTTGGGAATGGCCATGTGTACCTGTTTCCAGGCATCTATGAAGTTCTGGCCGAATAGTATGAAATCATAGTTATTTGTATATATTTGTGAACACGAAAAAACGGATGATGAAGAAGCAAATATTGGGTCTTTTCCTGCTGTTTACCGGTCTCTCGGCCACCGCTCAATACGATTATACCCCAACCGGTCGCAACGATGTACCGGTTTTAGGCATGCAGTGGGGGCTCACCGGAGGCGGGTTTACGTCGCTACTCCCCAACCGGGATGATATAGATGCCGACTCGCGTCTGGATCCTCAGGCAATGAATTTTTCGTATGCAGCCGGGGTGGAAGGAATCTATTGGTTTCAGCGCACGTTTGGAGTAGGAGGTCAGGTATTGTACTGGATGGGAGGGGCAGCGTATACCGGAAAGGACAGTATTACTAAAATTAAATTGACTGCAAAAACGGATCTGACCTATATCAAAGTACCGGTTTTATTCCATTTCAAATCCTATAACCGCTATTATCCCGATCGTCGTACCCGTTTCAGTGCCTTCTTTGGTCCTTATGTTGCCGTGCTGAATGCATACAAGGATGCCCTGACTTATAAAGATGATAACGGAAATACGATCTCAAAAAGTTCTACCAGCAGCCTCAATTTTACATCAGGGTTGAATAATGAAGTAAAGGGAAAATTGTCGAGTGGTATCTACAATCCCCTTGATATTGGTATCGTTGCGGGAATGGGCGTGGAAGTGCGCTTGTGGAGAAGAACCGTATTAGCCTTAAATCTCCGGACCGATGTGGGCATATCAAATGTTGAAAATAGTAAGGGGGTAAAAATTACCTACGATTCGGATCCTATGAAAGAATACGACTTCAATCCATGGAAAGATATGTATGCGAAATATACACCAGCCAATGCCGGTGATGTAGCTGCAGGTTGGGCGCCTAACCGGCCAGCCACAAAAAATTTCTCTATGGGCGCATTTCTGACGATCCGAAAATATTTGGCCTACTAATTCCGAGTTTAGATGATTATGAAGAAGATATTTCTGTTTTCCTGCCTGTTTTTTGTTCAGTTTTCCATGATGGCCCAGAATGAAGGACGTGTGGGTTTCTTTTCCGGTGTCAGCAAAACGGTATTGGCCAATACGGATGATGCCAAATTTGGAGATTTTCTTCCCACCTTCAAGCCAGGTTTTGGTTTAGATGCAGCCTATCATTTTACCCTTGGAAAGCATTTTCCGATGGGATTTAGTGTAGAGTTTTTTAATCAGAAAATGGGCCAGAATTATCATGGGTTTTATGCCGATTCAACCAGCTATTATGCCTACAGCCGATTGAATTATCTCAAGGCCGGATTGGCAATGCACTTCGGAACCAATCCCCGTCGTGCTTTCGCCCTCACGCTTTCTTTTGGAGCCAATATGGGTTTTCTGACCAACTATCAGGACCGGTATGAGTTGATCCGCTACAATAACGACCGTTATATACTGGATATAAAAAACACCGATGTTACTCTGGATGATACGGCTAAAATAAAAGGAACCCTCACTTCTCCTATGTATAATAAAACCGATCTCTGTGTTTTTGGAAAACTCGGCTTCGATGTTCTTTTATCCAGTCAGTGGGTTTTGAGTGTATATGGTCGTCTCGACTACGGACTGAGTCCTGTGGAGAATACCAGTAAAATGAATATTAATTTCAATACCCAACCGGCTTCTTCCATGCCTTATAAGCCGTTTAATACGAAAGTGAAATATCATGGTCCTACCAACGATCTGGTAACCCATAGTACTACTACCAATCAGGCTATGGGCGTATATCTGGCCCTCCATTACCGGATTTTCAATAAGGAGAAATCAGAATTTTATTACAAGGAAAACAGCCGGTATAATAATTAAATCGGCTACTCCACTTGTTTGTGGTACCGGGCCAGTCCTTCAATAGGTTTCTGAATCACCTGGCCGAAAGGAATTTCATATTGTTCGCAAAGAATCTGAAGAATATCTTTTAATCCTGCTGCTACTGAACCGGTGAAATGTACCTTTCGCTGATGCACTTTTGGGTACCGAAGAATATGATGCAGAAAAAATTCATTCAGAGCATCTTCTGCAATATTTTCAATCATATAATGGCCCCTGTGTCGTAAAACAAAGGTAGCATAGGTTGCCAGCGACCGGTTAGGAAATGGCTGACGGTATATTTGATCCAGAATTTCTTCTTTGTTTAATGGAAATTCCTTTTCAAACGCCTTCATCAGCGTAGAATCAAAAATGCCATGTAAATAGTATTGCAGTACTTTTTTTCCCAGAAAGGTTCCTCCGCCTTTATCGCCAAGAATATAACCCAGGGAAGGTGTTTTAAACCCAATTTTTTTTCAGTTTTTGAAGCAGGAATTACTTCCGGTACCCAGAATGCAAACTATTCCTTCTTTTTCACCGCAACAGGCTCTGGCCGCCCCCAGAAGGTCGGTCTGTACCGAAATAACCGCTCCCGGAAAACTGGTTTTTAAAACAGAAGTCATTTTTTTCTGCATTGGCCGTTGGCCCAGACCGGCACCATAAAAATGCACTTCATAAATAGGTGTTTTACTATGGCTAAATGAAAGCTGTTCTTTTAGTAATTGCAGCATATCGCTTTCCTGCATAAAGTAGGGATTCATGCCCGCAGTACTCTCATATTTTTTTCTGCCGGAAGCACTTATTAAACACCAGTCGGTTTTTGTGGAGCCACTGTCAGCAATCAGAATATTTTTTTTCGTCATGCCGCAAAGGTAAGGCTGTCAATCACTTTATCAGAAGGAATATCGGAGTCCAACAAACAGTCCCTGATTATAACGGGACGCAGAGGATAAAGTCTGTAATTGTTGCGTAAAAGGAAAGAAACCGAGATTGTATTCGATGGAACAGGAAAGACGCTGATGAAATAAACGCAACTCTTTCTGATAGGCGGTCATGAGATAAGGATTGAAGCCGGATTTAGGAAGCGCATCCATCGAGAATGTATTGGATTCGGAACCGGGAAGACTGCCGCTGCTTTGTACTATACTTTGGCGTAAGCCCAACCCGGCTTTCAGATGATGCCGTTCCTTTATGCGGATATCGGCATTGCCCTGTAATCCCAGTCCCCATTCATGGCCCACAGCTTTTTGAACAGCATTAGGATTTTTGTTTACTAAATAGAAGCAAGAGTATTGCAAATTGAACTGAAGATTCCGGCGAACCGAAAGATGGTGTTCCAGCCCCGACTGGAAGGAGAAGGAATTCAGACCCACTGTTAAAGAGTTCGAATGTTGGGCACTTCGGGAATTGAAGACCGGACCGGCATTGCAAAACACACTTTTATTTCTGGCCTCCCCTTGCTGACATGAAATCAGAACGAAAAGGAATAATAGAATGATAATCGGCGTTTTCATAATTACCTAACGGACAATGTACCGTTTTATTATTCATTGTGGCAGGATTCGGTTTTTCGTGTGAAAAAGCGATAGGCTATCCCGGTGGTGAAATTATATTGTGAAGCTACCTGTGTTTTATTGACGTATTGGTATAGTGGAATTTCATTCAGGGCAAACAGGGTAAAATGATTTCTGAACGAATAATTCAATTGTGGAGCAAGAATGAGCCGCGTGGTTCCGGTAGCTAATACATCGTAGTTATAATAGCCATGATCGTACAGCCATTGATTGTATTTCATACGATCGATATGTTCTCCTTTCAACTGTAACACTATACCCAGGTGATTCCATAGCGACTTGGAAGCAAATAGCGATAAGCTTGCAAAATTCCCGAATTTCTCCCCTTCTGCATTAAACCCTTTGATGATGTATAAGGCATTGGTAAAAAATTTAAGATTCCGGGCTGTGTATGCTTTGAGTGCAAAGGCATATAAGATCAAGTCGCGCGATCCTGTAGTAGGTTGAATAGCCGGTGGTTTGGTGATGTAATATACTTCTCCCGTAAAGGAAGAAACGTAACGTGTTTTATCATTCGATTTTCCAACAGGCATTTTAAATCCAATTCCTATACTCACCTCGCTATGATTACAACATGTGTTTTTCTGAAAAAGCTGATAGCGGGGAAAGAAAATCAGATCACTGATCCCTTTGGATTGAATCGTATCGCGACGGTCTAATCCGATTTGTTTTTTCTGTAAAAAATAACCACCTTCCAGTGATATGGTTAATTTAGTACTGAGGCCATAAGCCAGTCGCACATACGAATAATCGGTACGATACAAATCAAGAAAGCGGGTATCGGGATGATGGCCGTTTAAAAAACGGGTGGTGCTGGTATGCTGATAATTGTAATTCAATTCCATCTGGTATGGCTGAAGAACACCTTGCGAGGTTCCGCCTGCAACCGGACTTCCGCTGCCTCCGCTGCAACATTGAGCCTGCAACCAAGAAGCAGGGAATAGGAATGAACAAGCAAAGAGTAAAGATCGTAACATCGATAAGGTACAATTATTCAGATAAAACAATGGTATTGGCAATCGTCTTGCCTTCATAAGTAAAGGTCAGCGAATAGATTCCGGCACGTATTGAAGCAGATGGAATGGTTAGGGATTGATTTTTCTGAATGGAACGGATCACTTGTGAATATACTTTCTTCCCATCGGTACTCACGAGTTCCAGGGTAGAAGCACCGGGATATTCCTGATCAAAGGTGATATGAATGGATCCATTGGCAGGATTGGGTGCCACATGAAATCCTGATTCTGAAATAGTTTGGTTCAGTCCGGCAGGAGAAAGTCCCAGTGAAATAGCAGCCTGAATAGCCGTTGCATTATTAGCCGCACCATTTTTATCATTAAAAAGAATGTTGTGGTCTGAACCGATGACCATCACATGTGGCATACCGGCGCCACCATAATTAGCCTCATCAATTACATTGCCACTATTGCCAAAGCTAGCTGTAGGTGAAGCTATGCCGTTCGTGGATGCCCAGCCGCTAAGCGCAGTACAGGTACCATCGCCGACATCATCGATCAAAAAATATTTTACTTTACCCGGGAAACTGGAGGAAAAACTTTGGGCTACATCATACGCTGTTTTGGCGCCACCGATACAGGAAGCACAGGGCATCACCCATACCAGAACCACCACATTTCCACCGTTCAGTTCGTTATACAATGTATGGCTCACTGAATTACAATCGGTTGCAGTAAAATCCGGAGCGGTTTGCGCGTAACTGAATGCCATACTGCAGGCAAGGAGTGAACTGAGTACAATCTTCTTCATTGAGTATTTTTTTAGACACTAAAGGTAATTTGATTATTGCTGCTTGCTTAAAAATTGAACTATATTTTACCAGTGCGGATGGGCCAACTGATCGATAAAATAGGGTAGGATGCCCGGTTTTAAAACGATTGGAACTAAGAATCCATACACCGAGCCCCACAGATGAGCATCATGTCCGATATGATCCTGCGCATGTTTCCCCATGTAGGAAGAGTACCAAATATATCCAACGGCAAAAACAATGGCAGGAACCGGAATGATAAACTTGATATATAACGTTTGCCAGGGATCGAATAAAATAGTGGTGAACAATACTGCTGCGATGGCTCCACTGGCCCCCAGTGCACGATAGGAAGGATTATTCCGGTGCTTGAAATACGAAGGAACCGAAGAAGCTAGTAAGGCACCGATATAAAATAGAGGATACACCGAAGGGCTGGCAAACAGCACCCTGAAGGTTTCTTCAACAAATGGCCCGAAGAAAAACAAGGTCAGCATGTTAAAAATCAGGTGTTGAAAATCACCATGTACAAAGCCATGGGAAATAAATCGCCACCACTCTTTGCGTTCCTTCATTTCATAGGGGTAGAACAAAAGCTTATCAGTCAATGCTTCATTCCGAAATGCAGAAACCGAAATCAAACTGGTTATGCCAATCAGGATGAAGGTAATATACGAGGTGCTCATAGTTTACCCGGATAAGATTCAAGGGCCTTCTCCAGGCAATCCATGGCTTTGTTGATCGATTCAACATTTAATACATACGCAAACCGGACTTCATTTTCCCCTAATCCTTTGGTAGAATAAAAACCGGAAGCAGGTGCCATCATAACCGTTTGTTCTTCGTAGGAGAAACTCTCCAGTAACCAGCGGCAAAAGTCTTCGGCGCTTTTTACCGGTAAACTGGCCATAGCATAAAAGGCTCCACCGGGATTAGGGCAAAAAACACCGGGTATTTTATTCAGGCGGGCTACCAACACATCCCTGCGCAGACAATATTCTGCTTTTACTTCATCGAAATAATCTGCGGGAAGATCTACAGCCGCTTCTCCGGCTATTTGGGCAAAAGTAGGCGGACTCAGCCGGGCCTGTGCAAATTTCATAGCACTTTCATACACCATTTTGTTTTTTGTAATAAATGCACCAATGCGGCCTCCACAGGCGCTATAGCGTTTCGAAATGGTATCCAGTAAGATTACATGATCTTCCATCCCCTGCAGATTCATGGCAGAAAAATGGGTATGCCCATCATAGCAAAATTCACGATAGGCTTCGTCTGAAAACAGGAATAAATCGTGCTTAAGACACAAATCTTTTAATACCTGCATCTCTTCTTCCGAATATAAATAACCAGTAGGATTATTCGGATTGCAGATCATGATGGCTCGTGTTCGGGGGCTAATATTCCGTTCAAAATCTTCAATTGGAGGTAAGCGGAATCCATCCCGTATCGACGATGAAATCGGTTTGATGACGGTTTGTGAGGCTACCGCAAATCCATTGTAATTGGCATAAAAAGGTTCCGGAATAATAATTTCATCTCCGGGGTCACAACAACTCATCATGGCAAATACAATAGCCTCTGAACCACCGGTTGTTACA
>CAYWKR010000065.1:0-8355 GCA_964458785.1 uncultured Bifidobacterium sp.
TTTTTGAAGGAATCCGTTTTTTTATTCCGGTGATACGAATCGTTCCACCGGTAATCGACTTTGCAATGAACGGGTTAGTGTTAATTCATCGGCATATTCCAGTTCGCCACCAAATGCAACTCCTCTCGAAAGGGTGGTAATTCGTATCGGGTGGTTACCCAGTTTCCGACTGATATAAAACGAGGTGGTATCGCCTTCCAGGGTGGGACTGATAGCCAGTATTAATTCGGAAAAAGAACCGGCTTCAATACGTTGAATAAGGGAATCAATTCTGAGCTCATCGGGTCCTATGCCTTCCAGCGGGGAAATCAGACCGCCTAAAATATGATATACCCCGTTAAATTGTTGTGTGGCTTCCAACGCCATCACATCCCTGATCGATTCCACCACACAAAGCTGTGTAGCAGTTGGTTTCCTTTCGGTACAAATATGACACAAACCGGAATCAGATACATTATTACATTCCGGACAGTAGCAGATTTCATTTCCCATTTTTTGAATGGCTTGTGCAAAACGATCGGTATAGCCCTTTTCTTGTTTTAAGAGATGTAACACTAACCGTATAGCCGTTTTCCGCCCAATACCAGGTAAGCGGGAAAATTCCTGGACTGCATTCTCCAGAAGGGTAGAAGAAAAATTCATGGGGCATCAGTTTAATACATGCAGAAAAACAAAACCTTTTTTCAATGAATTGTTTGTGCGCATGAAGAGACGCAATTGCATATAGTTTCTGCTCACCTTCCGTTGATTTGTATCCAGCAGTTCGGCACAGTTCAATACATTTTCGTAACGGAAGAGGCGATTTAAACGTTTTTGCATCTCATGGGCTGTTTCGCCATTCGACATGAGGCGTCCATGTTGTACCAGATCAAATTTGAAGGGGCTGTTTGGGGCAGACATGATACTCTTCCTTTTTTAGGGTTGTAATGATTTAAATTGGTTTTGCACCCACATCCTTTATTCATTTTACAGCCAGAAAGCAATAAGCCGGCAAAGAGGAGTGCGAGGCCAGTTAAGCGGATTTTTAACGACATGAATGATGATAAAATCTGAATTGTGTAAAGATATGTATTTTGCGATGTAAAGTGCCTGGCGCTAAAAAAATATTGATTGCTCCGCTCGACTGGGGATTAGGTCATGCCACCCGTTGTATTCCGCTGATAGATATATTGAGGCAATGTGGGGCTGAAGTTTGGTTGGCTGGTTCGCTCAGTTCCTGTAATCTTATCCGGGAATACTTTCCCGATATCCAATGCCTGGATTTACCTTCCTATGGTGTCAGCTATACGCAGCATCCTTTCTGGTTGCCCTGGCATTTGCTTAAGCAGTTTCCGGGCATTTTAAAGATCATTGATCAGGAACATGCGTTGCTTAAAAACTGGGTGAGGCAGTACCATTTCGATGGCGTGATTTCAGATAATCGGTACGGTATGTGGCATACTGAGGTGCCCAGTGTTTTTCTGGGGCATCAGCTTCGGATACAGGTACCTCAAAGCCGCTTAGTTGAAAAAGTAGTATTTCATGTACACGCGAAACGGATCCGCCATTTTTCTTCCCTCTGGATTCCCGATTTTCCAGATCAGCGCTTAAGTGGAAAACTCTCGGAAGTGCCCAAAGGAATAGAGGTGGAATGGATTGGTAACCTATCGCGGTTTAGTCGGCAAAAAATGGAACCTTTCGAACGGGAATTGCTGATTATTTTATCGGGACCAGAGCCACAGCGAACTCTGCTGGAAACTGAACTGTTTGCCCAGCTGCAACATTCAAAAATCAGGGCAGCCCTGGTGCGGGGAATGCCTTCCGGTCAACCCCTGCTTTCAGATTCGGTATCGGTATACAATCATCTTTCAACACCGGCTATGCAGCAGATGATCGCCACATCTGAAATTCTGATGGTACGATCAGGGTATTCTACTATCATGGATTTGTATCAATTACAACGGCATGCCATTCTGATTCCAACCCCCGGACAAACCGAGCAGGACTACCTGGCCAACTGGCATGAACAAAAAGGGTTGTTTATCCAGGCCAAGCAAGGATCTATTGATATGCAGCAACTTATGGTTGATTACAGAAGTAAATCTTTCAGTGAATTTCCTGAATATTCCAACGGGTTATGCAAACAGGTTTGTACCCGTTGGCTGCATTCATTATAGAATGAAAAGGAGCTTAGTTTAGCACAGCGGCCATGGTTTTACCGATATCGGCCGGACTGTCAACCACATGAATACCGCATTCCCGCATAATTCGCATTTTGGCGGCGGCAGTATCATCGGCACCTCCAACAATGGCACCGGCATGTCCCATTCGTCGTCCGGCCGGGGCTGTTTGTCCGGCAATGAACCCTACCACCGGTTTACGCATATTTTCTTTTAACCAGCGGGCAGCTTCAGCTTCCATACCCCCACCAATTTCACCAATCATAATAATACCCTTGGTTTCAGGGTCATTCATCAGCAATTCCACGGCTTCCCGTGTGGTGGTTCCAATAATAGGGTCGCCTCCGATTCCAATAGCGGTAGTAATTCCCATCCCTGCCTTCACCACCTGATCGGCTGCTTCGTATGTAAGGGTGCCCGATTTGGAGACAATGCCGATAGATCCTTTCTTGAAAATAAAGCCCGGCATAATTCCCACTTTGGCTTCATCGGCGGTAAGAACACCGGGACAATTGGGGCCTACCAGAATGCAATTCTTATCCTTGATAAATTCCTTGGCTAACACCATATCCGAAACAGGAATGCCTTCGGTAATACAAACAATAACTTTAATACCTGCATCGGCGGCTTCCATTACCGCATCGGCGGCAAAGGCAGGAGGTACAAAAATAATGGACACGTCGGCGCCGGTTTCTTTCACGGCATCCGCAACGGTATTAAATACCGGACGATCCAGATGTCGGGTACCCCCTTTTCCCGGCGTAACACCGCCAACCACCTGAGTGCCATATTCAATCATTTGTGTGGCATGAAAGGTTCCTTCCGATCCGGTAAAGCCCTGTACGATTACCTTGCTGTTCTTTCCAACTAAAACGCCCATATTCTGTTCCTGATTTTTAGGCCGCAAATGTAATAGAGAAACTGTAAAACCAAACAGGATTTTCATGATCCGGATATTCAATTCCCGAACAAAACACATTCTGTGGTACTTTTCGGTGCCAGGCCTTTGCCAACACCCAAAAAGAACCCGCTCCACATGGGATTTAATACAATAAAATGGTGATTTTATTGAAAAAAGCCATTACTTTTGCCGCCCTGTTAATTTGGGGGTAGAAGGATGAAGCATCACCGGGAATTTGAAATTGCATTTGTAGGTCTCAAACCGGGTGAGCACACCTTCCACTATCAGATAACAGATAAATTCTTTGAACAGGCTGACAAACCAGAGTTTCATGATGCACTCATCGATGTAAAACTTATACTGGATAAAAAACAGGGTACCTTCCTGCTGAAATTCGATATTAACGGAAAGGTACAGATACCTTGCGACCGGTGTGGCGATGAATATGAAATGTTGCTTTGGGATGAATTTGAATTGTTGGTGAAGGTGATCGACGACGATGAGGTTGCACGGAAATCAGAAGATGATGCCGAGGTGGCCTATATCGGTCGCTCAGAAAGCATACTCGATGTATCGGGCTATATTTATGAGTTTATCATTCTCAGCATTCCCATTCAGCATATCCATCCCGACCGGGAAGACGGAAGCAGCGGTTGTAACCCGGCTGTAATCGAATTCCTTAAAAAGCAGGAGGTGGAACAACGTCAGCAGGTATGGAAGAATTTACCGGATATTAAAAACGAAAATTAAAATAAAGCAATATGCCTAATCCTAAACGCCGACACTCGCAGCAACGTAGCGCTAAACGCCGTACGCATTACAAGGCTTCTATCGATACCCTGAGTACCGATAAAACCACCGGCGAAACCCATATGCGTCATCGTGCCCATTGGTCTGAAAACAAACTGTATTACAAGGGCCGTGTGGTACTTGAAAAAGCAGTGAAAGAAGTAAGTACCCCGGAAGAAGATAATAACGAAGTTTAATTGCAGTCCGGAACTTCTATGCGTATCGGACTAGACATGATGGGGGGCGATTTTGCACCCGAACAATCTTGTTTGGGCGTTCGCCGCTTTTTGGAATCGTATACCGATTGTCACCTGGTTCTTTTAGGTGATGAGGAAGCTATCCGGACCGGGTTACCGGAATGGCAATCCCTTCCCGTAACCATTGTACCTACCAGTGGCGAAATTGGGATGCATGAACATCCAACCCGGGCTATGAAGGAGAAGCAAAGTTCGGCCATGGTGCAGGGCTTTGGATTACTGGCAGCCGATAAAACCGACGCCTTCATTAGTGCCGGAAATACCGGGGTGATGCTGGTAGGAGCCAGTCATATGGTGAAGACCATCGAAGGCCTTTTACGTCCAACTATTCCTACTCCGGTGCCTCAGATTCAGGGAGGAAAAAGTCTGATGCTGGATATTGGAATCAATGCCGATTGCAAACCCGAATACCTGAATCAGTTTGCTGTATTAGGAAGCTTCTACGCCCGCGAAATTCTTGGTACAGAAAATCCTTCTGTTGCCCTCCTGAATATTGGTGAAGAAGAAGGAAAAGGAAATTTACTGGCTCAGGCTGCCTATCCTTTACTCAAACAAAATCAAAAAATAAATTTTATCGGGAATATAGAAGGACGGGATATTCTCGATAACAAAGCCGATATCATTATTACCGATGGATTTACAGGAAACATTCTCCTGAAATTTGCCGAATCCCTCTATGATGTTATTCGTGTGAAAGGTCAGGTTGAATCCGCCTTTTTGGATCAGTTCAACCACCGACTCTATGCCGGCGTTCCGGTATTGGGAATACGTAAACCGGTAGTAGTGGGGCATGGGGTATCCAATGCCGAATCCTTTGCCGGTATGCTGGAACTTGCCCGCAAACTCATTATCAGTAAAATGTGTTTCAAAATGGAAAACGCATTCACTGAACTTCCTGAGTAATTCCTCTTTTTTATTGTCAATTCTTCCAAGCCAGTACATTGGAAACTATCTTTGCCGCCTATGCCGGATAAAACGTTTTTTTCAGGAAATGCCATACTGGGAATTTTAGGAGGGGGACAATTAGGAAAAATGTTATTGCAATGTACCCGGACATGGGATATACATACCCGTGTGCTCGATCCGGATCCGGAAGCACCGGCCCGTTTAGCCTGTAATGAATTTATTCAGGGTAAACTCAGCGACTATGACACCGTGTACCAGTTTGGTAAAAAATGTGATGTGCTGAGTATTGAAATCGAACATGTAAATACCGAAGCACTTCTTCAACTTAAAAAAGAAGGACTTGTTATTCATCCCGACCCACAGGCGCTGATCACCATTCAGGATAAAGGATTACAAAAGCAATTCTTTGAACAGCATGCATTGCCTTCGCCTGCCTTCCGTTTGTTTCTCAATAAGGCAGAAATTCTTCAGGCCATTGAAGATAAAAATCTGAACTTCCCTTTTGTTCAAAAAAGCCGGAAAGATGGCTATGATGGACGCGGGGTACAGGTAATCCGAAATGAAGCCGATATTCCCAAACTGATGGATGTACCTTGTTTGACAGAAGATCTGGTGGATATTCAAACAGAAATCGCAGTGATTGCTGCCCGAAATACACAAGGCGACGTGATTTGTTATGACCCGGTATCGATGGAGTTTGTGGAAGAAGCCAATATGCTCGACTTGCTGCTATATCCAGCTCCCCTGGCTCCTTCACTTTGTAAGCAGGCACAGGAACTCGCTTCTGCGCTCATCGAAAAATTGAATATTTGTGGCTTACTCGCTGTTGAATTTCTGGTAGATAAAAACAATACCCTCTGGATCAACGAGGTAGCTCCCCGGCCCCATAACAGCGGACATCAAACCATTGAAAGTACAGTGACTTCGCAGTACGAACAGCACCTGCGCGGTATACTGGGATTTCCGTTGGGAAGTGTCGATGTAATACGGGCATCGGCTATGGTTAACCTGCTGGGTGCCCCAGGACATCAGGGCGATGTGTTGTATGAGGGCATGGAAGAATGCCTGGCAGCCGACGGAGTTCATGTTCATATTTATGGGAAAAGGCAAACTCGTCCGTTCCGGAAAATGGGACATGCAACAGTAACTGCCGAACAACTGGAACAAGCAAAAAATAAAGCATTATGGGTAAAACAAACGCTAAAGGTAATCAGCCGCTCGTAGGTATTATTATGGGAAGCGACAGCGATTGGAAGGTGATGAAAGACGCTTCCGATTTCTTACAGGCGCAGGGAATTGCCCATGAATGTCATATTGTTTCTGCCCACCGAACCCCGCGGCGTATGATGAAATATGCCAATGAAGCTGCTGGTCGTGGTCTTCGGGTGATTATTGCAGGAGCAGGAGGTGCCGCACACTTACCCGGTATGGTGGCCAGTATTACCCCCTTACCTGTAATCGGAGTTCCGGTACATTCCAGTAATTCCATCGATGGTTGGGATTCTATTCTGTCTATTCTGCAAATGCCGGGTGGAGTGCCTGTAGCAACCGTAGCATTAAATGGCGCAAAAAATGCAGCCATACTCGCTCTGCAGATTTTAGGAAGTCATGATGCTGCAATGCAGGAGAAAGTCATACACTATAAAAAGCAACTCGAATCAGAAGTGCTACGAAAAGCAAAGGCATTTAAACCTTAAAGAAGGGCAGCAGCCATAGTTTTCAGATCCGGATACCGGTAATCAATCAGCGGATGAGCGCCTTCAGCTTTTTGAGTTGTTTCAACTAAAACGGTGGTCATGCCTAATCGTTTCCCGAATTCCATATCACTGAAATTATTTCCTACCATCAGACTTTTTGAAAATTCTATTGCCGGATCTTCTTCCTTCGCTTTGAAGGCCATGCCCGGATTGGGTTTCCGCATTATGGCATTACTATCCAGATCCGGTGCAAAATAGATGGCATCTAATGTGGCGTTCGATTGTGCCAGAACCGATTGCATATAGTCGTGGATCTGATATAAATCTTCGGTGCTCATCAATCCTTTTCCAATTCCCCGTTGATTGGTAACCAGTACCATTCGGCGGAAATGGTTTTTCAATATCCGTAACGATTCAGGTACGCCGGGATAAAAAATAAATTCATCCACTGTTCGGATATAATCATGCTGTTTTTCTTCATTCAATACACCGTCTCTATCCAGAAAGAGGGTCCAAACGCCGGGTTCATTGCGAATAAAATCAGTCCACATGGTCATTGTTTTCGGCATGAACAGGAATTTCCCGTTGCGCCCGTTCATAATCTTCCGGAATACCGATATCAAGAAAATAGGCATCTGAAACATAGCCCAGCATTTCCCGCTCAGTAACCATGGCCTGAAGAAAATCTTTTTCAAATGAAAAGGCTTTAGGGAAGGGGATACTGAGAAATGAATTTTTAAACATGCAGTAAATGCCTCCATTGATGAGTCCTGCACTACCTTTTTCCTTTTCACTGAAGCGGATAACCTGATGTTGTTCGTTCAAATGTACCAGACCATAGCGGTCGGCTTCTGCTTTTGGTTTGAGGGCAATGGAACAATCAGCCATACCATTCCGGTGAAACTGAACGAAGTCGTCGAGTGGAATATCAAAAAAGGTATCCCCGTTTATGATCAGTACATCGTCGCCCAATACATGTTGCATAGCCAGTAATATGGCGCCTCCCGTACCAAGTGGTTCCTCTTCAACTGAAAATACTATTTCTAATGGGAATTGTTCCCGGCAGGTATCGAGGTAAGCGGTAACTAATTCACTTTTATAACCCAGCGAAAAAATAACCCGGCTTACTTTTTGCCGGCCCAGCCAGTTACACAGGTAATACAGAAAAGGTTTTTGTTGAACCGGCGCCAGACATTTGGGAACATCACTCACTACCGGTTGCAGGCGACTCCCCAAACCACCTGCCAGTACAATACATTCTTTATACATGAGGTCCGAAATATTTTTCTTCTACCCGCTGACAAATAATATGTCCGAGTAAAATATGCGATTCCTGAATTCGTGGGGTATCGGAAGAAGGAACATTAAAAAGGTAATCGCTTATATTCTTCATCATTCCGCCACCGGCACCCGTGAATCCAATCGTAATCATGCCTTTTAGTTTAGCGGCTTTAAAGGCTTCTACAATATTCTTCGAATTACCGCTGGTTGACAATCCCACCAGTATATCACCTGGCTTGCCAATGCCTTGAATCATCCGGCTATATACTACATCATAACTGTAATCGTTGGCTACAGCTGTCAAGTATGAGGTATTACAATGCAGGGCTTCGGCCGGAAGGGCTTCGCGATCGGTATAAAAACGG
>CAYWKR010000066.1:0-4740 GCA_964458785.1 uncultured Bifidobacterium sp.
ATTTGTATTGATCCCGACAATGAAAACATCGTGTATTTTCTCAGCAAATTACCATCCGATACCAGTGGAGGAGTTGCTACTGCGAATTACGAAGGCGAACTGGAATATGATTCCTTGGTGAAGTACGAGTACCTGAGTGGAGACGGAACCGGCAGTGGAGGGAAATGGACGAATTTATCGATGAACCTTCCCGTAACATCCACGAATCCATTCGACCGTTTTAATTGTCAGGGCGGCTACGATTTGGTGGTACGTAAACAACCTGGTTCATCCACCCTCATCATTGGCGGTACCAACTTGTACCGGTCCACCGATGGATTCACCACACCCAATCACAGCCAACAAATTGGTGGCTACGGTCCCGGCACCACCCTACCGTTTTTCACGGTGTATCTTCATCATCACCCCGATCAACATGATCTGATTTTTAGCAGAAATAATCCTTCCGTGGCCTGGTCGGTTTGTGATGGTGGTATTTATGAGTGCACCAATATTAATGCGCCAGAGGTGGAATGGACTATGAAATCGTATGGTTATATCACTTCCCAACTGTATTCTATGGCTATCGATGAAGTGAATGCATACGACACCTGGATGCTGGCCGGATTTCAGGATAATGGCAATTATGTTTCCAATACTACGGATCCCATGCATTCGTGGGTAATGCCGGTAAATGGAGATGGAATTTATGATTTCATTTCACCGGATCATACATTCTGTGTAATGGGAATTCAGCAGGGCCGTCTGGTAAAAACACAACTCGATCAGCACGGATATCTTTTAGCCCGGAGACGAATTGATCCGGATGGATTTAAAAAAGAGGATTACCAATTCATCAATCCATTTATTGTGGATCCCAATAACACGAATCTACTGTATACACCTATTGGTAAACGCCTGGCCCGTTTGAATAACCTCAACAACATTGCAGTGAATAACGATTATTCGCAATTAAAAACGGGCTGGGATATTTTTTCCGATACAATTACCACCCTGGATCCTTCATCGACCAATACTGCCGAGATTACCAATCTGGCTGTTTCACGCAGTGAACCGAATGTGTTATATATCGGTACCAATAACGGCGATATTTTTCGGGCTATGAATGCCAATAGCGGACAACCCAAACTGATTCGTCTGGATACCACTGCGGCAACACATCGTCTCCCGGCGGGTGGCTATGTGAGCGATATAGCGGTGGATCCCGATAGTGCCGGTAGTGTGCTGGTCTGCTATTCGAATTACAATATCAGCAGTTTGTATTATACCCGCAATTATGGTGATACCTGGTATTATGTGGGAGGCAATCTCGAGAAAGGAGCACAGAATCCCACAGGTGGTGATCCATCTGTCCGCAGTGTTTCCATCCTGGTTGATGAAAACGGAAAGCGCACCTATTTCGCCGGTACCTCTATTGGTTTGTTTTCAACCGATACCCTGGTGTTGTCGACCAGTACCGCTTCGGCATTAAATAAAACCACATGGAAACAGGAGAGCGCCGACCACATTGGTTCAGCCATCGTTACCGATATTAAATGCCGTCGGAGTGATGGCTATGTGGCCGTGGCAACCCATGGCAGCGGTGCCTTCGATAGTTATTATACCGGCCATCCCGTACCCCCATACAGCGAAACCAGTACCACGGTAACCGCTTACCCGAATCCGGCGGCACACACCATCTATTTCAGTTTCGATGCTACCGGAAGCACCTATTACAAAGCCGAAGTATATGATATCAGCGGGCGACGAATCACAACTCTTCAAAATGGCATTAATCACAATAATGTATTTACTCAGGTACTGGATGTCAGTCGGTATCAGGAAGGACATTATTTTATTACCTTCTACACCGACGATCGTCATAAACAAACCAGACAATTTATTGTGAAGCATTAAAAGGCTTTTTGAATTAATCTTGCACCTGAATGAAAGTACTTCCTGTTTTATTCGCAGCAGTCAGCTTGTTTTTTTTCGCATGCAGCGAAGAAGAATTCATTCCCAAACCAAGAGGATACTACCGGATTGAACTTCCTGAAAAAAGATACCAGGCCTTTCAAAAAGAAGGGTATCCTTATCGTTTTGAATATCCGGTATATACCCATATCGAAAAGGACAGTCTTTTTTTCGATCAGGCGGCCGAAAATCCTTGGTGGATCAATATTGTTTCCGATACCCTGAATGCAAAGATCTATCTGAGTTATAAAGCAATCGATGCCCGTCAGACCCTGGCTCAACTCATAGAAGATTCGTATAAGATGTCGCATTATCATACCAAAAGAGCCGATTATATTAATGAGGATATGGTTTTTCATACACCGAATCAGGTACACGGACTTTTTTACGAGGTAGGTGGAAATGCGGCTTCTGCTTTTCAGTTTTTTGCCACCGATTCGCATAAACATTTTATCAGGGGAGCCTTGTACTTTAATGCCACACCCAATAAAGATTCGCTGGAGCCACTCAACCGCTTTATGCGTAAAGACATCGAACACATGATACAAACCCTACAATGGACCCGATGATAATTATAGATAACATATTGATCAGTGACGATATTCTGAAAGAAGAATTTATTTGTCATCTCGAAAAATGTAAAGGGGGCTGTTGCGTAGATGGCGATGCCGGTGCCCCTTTAGCTAAAGATGAACTTAAACCGCTGAAAGAAGCGTATAAGGTTATTAAAGATGAAGTGAGTGAAAAAGCGCAAACTGAAATAAAAAAAACAGGGGCGTATACTACCGATCCTGATTTTGGATATGTTACTCCGGCCGTGGATGGCGGAATTTGTGTATATGGTTATACCGACGAACAAGGCATAGTAAAATGTTTATTTGAAAAAGCATGGCGCGAAGGACGAACCACGTTCCGCAAACCCATTTCCTGCCACCTCTATCCTATTCGGGAAACCCGAACCCCGGCCATGAAAGCCCTCAATTACGAACCCCGGGCCACCCTGTGCGCACCCGCCTGCGCCCTTGGAAAAAAAGAAGGGGTGAAAGTCTATCAATTTCTGAAAGAGCCTCTGATCAGGCGTTTCGGTGAAGAATTTTACAAGGCTCTGGAACATATCGCAGTCGGATTGAAGTCGAAAAAACGCTGATTCCTCTACTATCCGCCTGAATCAGCAGTTGAAATTCGCTTTTTAGGCAGTTTTTACTACATTTGCCCCCTTAAAATTTCAGCATGAAATTATCTTCCTTCGTTTACGACCTGCCCTCCAGCCTCATCGCTCAATATCCGGCTAAGAACCGGGATGAAAGCAAGCTGATGGTGGTACACAAGGACAGCGGTAAAATTGAACATAAATTGTTTAAGGATGTTCGTGATTATTTCGACGACAAGGACGTGATGATCGCAAACAATACCAAAGTTTTCAATGCCCGCTTATATGGCCGGAAAGAAAAAACCGGAGCTAAAATTGAAGTATTCCTGCTCCGTGAACTGAACAAGCAAAACCGGCTTTGGGATGTGATTGTGGAACCGGCGCGTAAAATCAGAGTGGGGAATAAACTGTATTTCGGTGCCGATAATTCATTGGTGGCCGAAGTAGTAGATAATACCACCTCCCGTGGACGAACCATCCGTTTTCTGTTCGATGGAAGTAACGAAGAACTGAAAACCATTCTCGATACCATGGGTGAAACCCCTCTTCCGAAATATATCAAACGCAAACCCGATGATAGTGATAAAGAACGCTATCAAACAGTGTATGCCAAGAACGAAGGAGCGGTGGCAGCACCTACAGCCGGTCTTCATTTCAGCAGAGAACTGATTAAACGACTCGAAATAAAAGGTGTACGATTTGCCGAAGTAACACTGCATACCGGTCTCGGAACCTTCAGACCAATTGAAGTGGAAGATCTGACCAAACACAAAATGGATGCAGAGTTTTATGCGGTAGATGACTATGCCTGTAAAATTGTAAACCGGGCTAAGGAAGAAGGACGCCGGATCTGTGCCATCGGTACTTCATCCATTCGCGCCGTGGAGTCGTCGATCACTACCACCGGCATGCTGAAGCCATCGAACGGGTGGACTAATATTTTTATTTATCCGCCACACGAGTTTGCGCTTACCGATGCCCTCATCACTAATTTCCATTTACCAAAAACCAGTTTGCTGATTATGACTACAGCTTTTCTGGGGTACGATTTAACCATGGAAGCATACAAGGTGGCCATTAAAAACAAGTACCGCTTCTTTAGTTACGGCGATGCCATGCTGGTTATTTAATTAGCATAATTCGGCTATCAGATTCCAAACCTCAGCGGCAAAATGCTCCAGCGAAGGATCGCGTGCGCCCATCAGCAAAATAACTACCGGCCCTTTTATACGGGGTAACTGTTCACGAAAGAGCTTGGTGCGCTTTTCACTGTAATACCCTTTGCAACCTTTGGCATTCAGATCGGTGATCAGATCGGCTGCTGAAATATCTTTAACAGCAGTACCTCCGGCATAATATATTTCACTCATCCAGATTTCATCATCCGGTCGCAGACAGGCTGCAATTTCATTCACCAGTTCCTTTCTGATAAAACGGGTTGGTCCATAGCCATGTGGTTGAAACCAGGCAATCAGTTTGGGAGCTAATGGTAAACAAGCCCGTATCGACGCTGCAATTTTTGCCGGATTATGAGCGTAGTCGTCTACCAGAATAATATCGTTCTGTGTTCCGTAATACTGATGCCTGCGATAAATACCCTGATAACCCGCCAGTGCATCAGCACATGCCTGAATGCT
>CAYWKR010000066.1:4840-8328 GCA_964458785.1 uncultured Bifidobacterium sp.
ATGCTTAGTAATAGGCCAATTTCGGGTTCATATTTCACCAGAGTCCCATCACTTTCATCGGCTTCAATTAATAACCATTCACCATCTCCACAGGCAGCATTTCCAATTTTTCCCTTCCGTTGCAAATCCACCAAACCCGCTCCGCTTATCAGCGAAGGTCCCAGGCCCTGTTGTTCCAGAATATGGTACAACATGGCAGTCACCGACGATTTCCCGGAGGTACCCGCAATGGCAATGGTTCGTTTACTCTTACAAATTGCAGCCAGTAAATCAGCCCGAAGTACTACCGGAATATTCAGTAAGCGGGCCTTTTGAATTTCCGGATTCGTTTCTTCAATGGCGGTTGAAACAATGACATAATCGATTTGTGGATCCAATCCGCTTCCATCCTGAATAAAACACTGGATATGAGCCTCTTCCAGTTTTTTCTGAACCGGATCGTCTGATTCTGCTAAAAAAAGCCGGTCGCTTCCGGAAACTGTCTTCCCATTTCCAGCCAGATACTGTGCGATGGCGCTCATTCCGGCTCCGGCTACGCCAATAAAAAAATATCGCTGTTTGGCTAATAAGTCTATCATTAGGCTGCGATTCAGGCAGGTGAAAACAAGACTCGTTTCGCTTCTTTATTCAGGGTTTCCAACGCTATCGTTGTAGGTAAAACGCTATCATCGGTTACAACCCATTCGGTTACAGCCTTCACGAACTCGCTGGCGGGTGCACCCATGGGTAACGACGATCCTACCCGGTTTAACATCGTAATTTCCTGCTCTTTAACGGTGGTAATGGTTTGCCACACTTCATGACTCACATACAATTGTTGTGAAAGATTATGTTCATATTCGGCACGTATGCTTTGAATCATGGCCAGTTGTAAATCCTGCGCCGTGGATTCTCGGGTATAAAAACGACTGATCATAGAATTAGGATGCATGCGTTCAACAAAAATGACCAGTCGTTCATAAGCCTGTAATCGCATTTGCAATGTATACTGACTATTCTTCTCGAAAATAGCCAATTGCTTACGTTCTGTTTCTTTAATCAGGAATTTGTGAACAATCAGACTAGTGGCAATTAACACCACTATGGCAGGCAAAATATACTTCAGAATTTCTAACAACTCAGTCATAACAACGGCACTAAAATAAGGCCGGTAAATATACATTAGAATGATTTGTTTCCCTACTTTTACCCGGAGCATGCGCATTCTACTTACCCTTCTTCTATGCGGGTTTATGATGGGTTCGGTGGCACAATCACTGAACGGAATCTATACCTTTTCGAAAGGTATGAATAAAGCCTCGGCCACCTTATACCTGGCTGCCTGCAATACCGACAGTGTGTTCCTAATTCTTCAAACCGTTTCTGGCATGCCCGATTTTGAAACAGGTGAATGGAAAGGATTTGTCAATCTGAATCAGGATAAAATTTTTCAAAGTAATACCTGTTCATTTCGTCTGCTTCCTAAAGGAAATACTGTGACACTTCAAACCCTGAGCGATTGCCGCTGGCCATTTCATAATCCGGTTACCTTTCGTAAATCGTCGGGTGAACTAAAACCAGGTAATCAGTATTTAAGTTCTTTTACCGAACGAACAGGTATTATTAAACTGGATTCTGTTCCTGCATTGCAGGCTCCGGCCATTACAGCTTCACAAAAACTTTTCTTACACCGTAAAGAGGAAGTTGCACTGATCGATGAATTTGAAAACTGGTACTTCGCTGTTCTTCCAACCCGTAAAGGAAATGGATTCTGGATTCCGAAGAAAAGTGTACAGGTATTGAATAACCCATGAAACGATTTATTCTGAATCTGCTGCGTTATCTGCTGCTTCCCTTTTCGGTGCTGTATGGAATTATTGTGGCCATCCGGAATAAAATGTACGACTCCGGGGTACTCACTTCGGTATCTTTTTCGGTTCCGGTTATTTGTGTTGGCAATCTCACGGCCGGAGGAACAGGGAAAAGTCCAATGATAGAATACCTGATTGTTCTGTTGAGAAATC
The DNA here is from genome assembly GCA_964458785.1 of uncultured Bifidobacterium sp. Lineage (GTDB taxonomy): Bacteria > Bacteroidota > Bacteroidia > Chitinophagales > Chitinophagaceae > OLB11. The sequence continues at coordinate 6,844 of CAYWKR010000066.1, forward strand.
AATATCATCTGGCCACCCTGAGCCGGGGATATAAACGGTATACCCGTGGATTCCGTCTGGCGGATGCAGGCAGTGATGCACGAATTATCGGCGATGAGCCTTTTCAGTTTAAACGAAAATTTCCTGAGGTCGAAGTATGTGTAGCTGAAGAGCGGATGACTGCCATTCCGCTTTTATTGCAACAGCGTCCCTATACCGAAGTGATACTATTAGACGATGCCTTTCAGCACCGAAGTGTGAAAGCCGGTTTGAATATTCTGATTACCGATTATCATCGCCTGTACACCCGCGATCAGATTCTTCCCTTTGGCTTATTGCGGGAATCGAAATCGGCTGCGGACCGTGCCGATCTTATTATTGTAACCAAGTGCCCTGACCATATAGACAAGGACGCGGTTGTCCGTGAACTCGCTCCACGTGAGCACCAATCCGTTTTCTTCAGTCGCATTTGCTACGAAAAAAAATATCCGGTCTTTCCCGGTTCCTTCCATGCTAATCACCCGGAATATGTATTGATGATTTGTGGGATAGCTCATCCGGAACCCCTTCAAAAACAACTGGAAACAGAATACACCATGGTATATCCTTTGATTTATAAGGACCATCATTATTTTTCAATCGATGATCTGGATGAAATTCAGGATGCCTTTGATGCCATCGATTCTGAAAATAAAATAATGATCTGCACCGAGAAAGATGCAGGACGATTGATGGTTTATCAGGAGGAAATTATTCGCCGTGGCTGGCCTCTGTTCGTTCAACCTATTCGCATGGAGTTTCTGTTTCAGGAAGATCCGGCATTCAATAATAAAATCACGAACTTTATAAAAAGCATTCTACCCGATCCGGTACTTGAAATAGTAGAAGAAGATCACAATCTTTCAGCCGGAACCATTCCTGACGCATGAAAAAACCAAAACCGAAATCCATTTTCCGAAAAAAGAATACCGCATTAAAAACGGTTCATGGTATTCTCGACATCACCCGGTACGGAATGGGATTTGTTGAAGTACCGGGAATGGATCGGGATATTCTCATTCGAAGAGACTATTTACAGGGTGCCATGAAAGGGGATGAAGTAGAAGTTGCAGTTTTTACTCCAACCGGTACTAAACGGGCCGAAGGGCGAATTATTAAAATAATAAAACGCAGTCAGACCGAATGTATTGGCACCGTGCAAAAAAATGCCGGATTTGCATTTGTTGTTCCCGATAACAGCGAATTCAACCGTGACATTTATATCAGTTCAGAAGGAAGCCGTCCCCTGAAAGATGGCGACCGGGTATGGGTGCGCATTACCGACTGGAGCGAACGGATGAAGAATCCGGAAGGTGAAATTATTGAAGTATTGGATCCCGAAAAACAGCGTGACGCCGACATGAAGGAAATTCTGCTTCAGGCCGGATTTCCTTTACGTTTTCCTGCCGATGTGATGCAGGAATCGGAAGCATTGTCTATGCCTTCCGGCCCCTTACCCGAAAACCG
>CAYWKR010000067.1:0-8282 GCA_964458785.1 uncultured Bifidobacterium sp.
GTAAGCGGTAACGCCAGATAAACTGCAGTAGTTTTTCATTCATAGGAACAGTAAAATTTGGTTGCTATAAAGATAAATTCAATTCAGCGTTATGCCGCACAATTTTCGGTATGTGGCCTGTGGCGTGCTTTTGCAGTCTTATACACAGAAAAGGAACATGTGTATATTAACATGTGTTAAAGCCTGAAAATTAACAAAGGCCTTTTTGAATTTTACAACACCAATTTGTCATCAAAACCCATATGATATGAATACTACAAAAATTCTGATCGGTGCGCTCATTGGCGCTATTGTAAACTTTCTGGCCGGATGGCTTGTTTATGGCATACTTCTGAAAGATGCTATGGATAAAGCCATGACGGTGGAGGCTAAAGCGGTGAGCAAACCCGAACCCAATCTGGTGGGTATGTTTGTTGCCGGTTTTATTTTCTGTTTGCTCTTCAGTTACATCTTCGAACAATGGGCAAAAATCCGTTCACTCATGGGTGGATTAGTAGCTGGTGGTCTGATGGGCTTATGTATTTCGTTGGCATTTGATATTCAGTTTATGTCGATGCTGAATATGTTCACCGGAACCGGAGGTATGATTATGGATGTTTGTGCCGGTACGGTAATGTCGGCGTTAACCGGTGCGGGCATTGGTTGGTATCTGGGCCTTAACCGCAAAGAAGCGGTTTGATTTTAAATACCTATTCTCGTTCTTACAGCCTCACTGTTCAGTTCACGCAAGGCGTCACTTGCAATCCAGCGTGCTGAACGGTGAGGCTGTTTGGCTATTCGTTCGGCACAGGCTACTGCCTTCGGATATAACCATGCACTTCGTTTACCAATCTGTCGCAAACACCAGTTCAGTGCTTTTTTTACAAAGTTTCTTTCATCCCAGGCTTCCTCTTCAATGCGTGTAAGAAATTCGAGACATTGTTCGTCTGGCGCTTTTTTATGATGAACAGCATATTGTATCATTAAAACAAAACCGGTTCGTTTTACAAATTCTTCTTCGGCATGCGAATAAGCAAATGCCTTTTCTAAAAAGTAGGGTGTTTTTTGAAACAGATTCGCACAGCACTGATCACAAATATCCCAACTGTAGAAAGCCCGCGTCCAGGCATCCATCTGCTCTTCATTCACCTGTTTCGGATCGTCGATAAAGCAGGCCATGAGACGCGCTTCATGTATACCGCTGTTCCACAGGTCAAGCGCCAGTGCATGTTGCTTTTTGTACGGTTTGGCCAGATCACGTAATACCGGAAGCTTTATACCTAATGCGGTATTATCGCCCACCGCAAAACGTTTCATACCTTCCTGATTGTTTTTATCGGCTAATCCTTTCAGTGTTTTAATGATGGCCGCTGCACTCATAATCCCAATTCGCTAAACGTATTTCCTAATCGTAAATCACCACTTTGATAGCCGCGTTTAAACCAGTACATTCTTTGTTCGGAAGTACCATGTGTAAAGGCATCAGGTACCACATAACCCTGTGCTGCTTTTTGTAAGCGATCGTCACCCACTGCATTGGCTGCACTCAGGGCTTCTTCTATATCGCCTGCTTCCAATACCTGATTCATGCTTTGATTATAGTGCGTCCATACACCGGCAAAAAAATCGGCCTGTAATTCAAGTGCCACCGACAGGCGATTCGCTTCCCGTTCAGACACCTGTTGCTGACGTTCATGAATTTTTCGGGTGGTGCCTAATAAAAACTGAACATGATGTGCCACTTCGTGCGACAATACATATGCACAGGCAAAATCGCCATGCGCTCCCAGTCGTTGCGTCAGTTCATCGAAGAAGGCCATATCGAGATAAATTTTCTGATCGGCCGGACAATAAAACGGACCACTCTGTGCCGAAGCATCTCCACAGGGCGATTGTGTTCGGTTTCTGAATAGTACCAGAACCGGTTTGCGGTATTGCATCTGGTTGGCGGTAAAAAGTGAATCCCAGATCTGTTCATTATCCGCAAGGGTAACACGCATAAAATGCGACATGGCTTTTTCTTCTTCGCTTTCTTCAACAGGCGCCGTTGCAGAAGTATTTTGTTCAGGTTGCTGCATATTTTGCAGTAGTTGTTGCGGGTCGCCTCCCATCAGCCAGCTGATCAGAAAAATGAGAATGGCTAAGCCACCACCACCGGCTGCTATTTTTCCACCACTTAATCCTCTCCGGTCTTCTACCTGGTCACTTTCTCTTCGGCCTTGCCAACGCATACATTTATGAATTAATGTTGAGAATAAATAACTTCCATCACGGTTTGTCCAACAGCTTTCAGTGTTCCTGTATCAATAATATCCAATCGGTCGTTATGAGTATGCCAATGATCTCCGAAACGACCGTCTGGTTTGAGATAAATGATGTCCACACAGGGAATACCGGCTTTTTGATTTATGGTTACATGATCGTCGGTGATGGCAGCACTTTCGGCATAGGGGAAATAAGAGGAAAATCCGATGCGCGCTGCTGTTTCCCAGATTTCTTTCTGAATGCTACCGGCCATATTCTTTGAATAGGTTTCCAGTGGAAATTGTGCGCCTTTGGCCCCGACCATATCCAGACAAATTCCAAACATGGCCTGATAACCCGGAATATGTTTATTGGCGGCCCAATACTGGGTACCCAAACAGTAGCTGTCTTCGCCCCATTCGCTCTTGCCCACATCTTCGGCATCTACCAGCAACATATCGACCCCAACCATGGGAGCCTGTTGTTTCAGATGAGTGGCAATTTCCAGCAGTACACCCACTCCGCTGGCCCCGTCGTCGGCGGCATCGATGGGTTTGTTTTTATCCGTTTTATCTTCATCGGCCCAGGGACGACTATCCCAATGCGATAAAAGCAATACCCGGTAAGGGGCCTTTTGATTAAACGATGCAATGATATTGATGGCCGGGTATCGAAGTCCGGATCCCGGTTGCAGCACTTCGGTTTCCTGTCGATAAACCGTATCAGCATATTTTGCAAACTCCGATTGTAACCAACCGGCACAGGCTTTTTGCGCTTCGGTGCCTGGAACGCGGGGACCGAATGAAACCTGTTTTTCGATATATGCACGGGCCTGATTCGGATTGAAGACGGGGGTGCTTACCGACGTCTTTTCTGTATCCTGTTCAGCATCAGATGGCTTAGGCTCATCGTGACAAGCTACTAAAAAAAGGATCAGTACGTTTGAAAGAAGAAGAAGACCATGACGGTAGCGTGCAGAAAAATTCATACGCCAAAAATAAGGCCTGGCTACCTGAAAACCATTCTTATAAAATGAACTGTGCGCGCAGATATTCCCGGTTGAGACGGGCGATGTTTGAAATGGAAATTTCCTTTGGACATTCCGCTTCACAGGCACCGGTATTGGTACAGGCACCAAAGCCTTCGGCATCCATCTGGGCTACCATATTCATCACACGGGTATTGCGTTCGGGTTCGCCCTGTGGTAATAAGGCATATTGCGAAACTTTAGCAGCGGTGAACAACATGGCACTTGAATTTTTACAGGCGGCTACACAGGCTCCGCAACCAATACAGGCTGCAGCAGCAAAGGCGGCATCGGCTTTATCTTTTTCAATCGGAAGGGCATTTCCGTCCTGTGCATTTCCGGTATTCACACTCACATAGCCACCAGCTTGTTGAATCCGGTCGAAGGCACTGCGATCTACAGTCAGGTCTTTTAATACAGGGAAGGCCTGTGCTCGCCAGGGTTCAACGGTAATGGTTTCTCCATTTTTAAACGCCCGCATATGCAATTGGCAGGTAGTAGTGCCTTTCCAAGGGCCATGAGCCCTACCGTTGATATACATGCTGCACATGCCACAAATCCCTTCACGACAATCGTGATCGAAGGCAATAGGTTCTTTTCCTTCCTGAATCAGGCGTTCGTTTAAAACGTCGAACATTTCCAGAAAACTCATTTCCGTTGAAATATTTTCAACCGGGTAGGTTACGAATTCGCCTTTGCTTTGGGTATTAGCCTGACGCCAGACTTTGAGCGTAAGGTTGATAGTGCTATGTTCCATGATAGGGACTGTTATATTAAGAATTGAATATTATTTATAATTACGCTGACTGGGATGAATGACATCATACACCAGATCTTCCTTGTGTAAGGTCCAGCTGTTATCGGCACCTGCTTCCCAGCAAGCCACATACATATACTGATCATCGTGTCGTAAGGCTTCTCCATCTTCGGTCTGATGTTCTTCACGGAAATGGCCACCACAACTTTCCCCGCGGTTCAGTGCATCGATACACATGAGTTCACCCAGTTCGAGAAAGTCGGCCACCCGTCCGGCTTTATCCAGTTCGGGATTCAGTTCATTGGCTTTACCGGGCACGCGAACATCCGTCCAGAATTCTTCCCGAAGGGTACGGATTTCCTGAATTGCTTTTTTCAGTCCGGCTTCATTTCTGGCCATACCGCAATGATCCCACATGATTTTTCCGAGTTGCTTATGGAAATAATCGACGCTACGTGTTCCTTTAATTTGCATTAACCGGTCGATACGATCTTTTACCGCTTTTTCAGTGGCTTCGAAAGCTGCATGTCCGGTATCAATTCGTGGGGTACGTATATCGTCGGCCAGATAATTACCAATGGTATAAGGGATAACAAAATAACCATCGGCCAATCCCTGCATCAGGGCACTGGCACCTAAACGGTTGGCACCATGATCGCTGAAATTAGCTTCTCCCAGTGCGTACAAACCGGGTACGGTAGTCATTAATTCATAATCCACCCAAAGTCCACCCATTGTGTAATGCACAGCAGGATAAATTCGCATGGGTACTTCATACGGGTCTTCGCCGGTGATTTTTGCGTACATATCGAAGAGGTTACCGTATTTTTCTTTTACCACTTCTTTACCCATGGCAATGATTTCCTGGCGCGAAGCTGAATTTTTACCTTGTTTGGTTGCCTCGGTTTTTCCATAGCGTTCGATGGCAGAAGCAAAGTCGAGATACACGGCCATTTTACTGCTTCCCACACCATATCCGGCGTCGCAGCGTTCTTTGGCAGCCCGGCTTGCAACGTCACGGGGAACCAGATTCCCGAAAGCAGGGTAACGGCGTTCGAGGTAATAATCGCGTTCTTCTTCCGGTATATCTACCGCCTTGCGGGTGTCGCCTTGTTTTTTTGGAACCCAGATTCGTCCATCGTTTCGTAACGATTCACTCATGAGGGTAAGTTTACTTTGATGATCACCACTAACCGGTATACAGGTTGGATGAATTTGTGTAAAGCAGGGGTTCCCGAAATAAGCTCCTTTTTTGTGAGCTTTCCATGCAGCGGTTACATTACTACCCATGGCATTGGTACTCAGAAAGAATACATTTCCATAACCACCGGTACAAAGTAATACAGCATGTGCACCATGGCGTTCTATTTCGCCGGTTACCAGATTGCGGGCAATGATACCACGGGCCTTGCCATCGATAAGCACCACATCCAGCATTTCATGACGGTTATATTCCTTGATTTTACCCAGCGACACCTGACGCATTTGTGCTGAATATGCACCTAACAGAAGTTGTTGTCCGGTTTGACCGGCAGCATAAAAGGTACGCTGAACCTGGGTACCACCGAAACTCCGGTTGCTTAACAGTCCGCCATATTCACGGGCAAAGGGTACACCCTGAGCCACACATTGATCAATAATATTACCACTCACTTCAGCAAGCCGGTGTACGTTGGCTTCCCGTGCACGGTAGTCACCTCCTTTAATGGTATCGTAGAATAAACGAAATACACTGTCTCCGTCGTTCTGATAATTTTTTGCGGCATTTATTCCTCCCTGTGCGGCAATGGAATGGGCGCGACGGCCACTATCCTGAAAACAGAAGGTTTTTACATTATATCCCAGTTCGGCCAGGGAAGCGGCAGCCGAAGCACCCGCCAGTCCGGTTCCTACCACAATGATATCGATACTGCGTTTGTTGGCCGGATTCACCAACTTACAGGTACTTTTATAGGTACTCCATTTAAGGGCCAGTTCACCCGAAGGGATCTTGTTGTTTAATGTCATAGTTACCAAACCGCAGCGAAGAATGTAAACAGGAAGAGTGGTGAAGTCCGCCGCGGAATTATAATCTCCACAACTCTCCTATTTTATTCAATCCAGCCCAGATAAAAGGCCAGTGGCATCAAGCAGAACGCAGTACAAATAATCAGACTATACACGATGCCGGTTGTTTTTATCAGCGAATTGTATTTCGGACTATTAATTCCCAGCGTTTGAAACGCACTTTGGAATCCATGAATCAGGTGCCAGCAAAGCGAAATCACACCGGCGATATAAACCAATACTACCCAAAGCTGACTGAATACTTCGCGCATTTCGGCATAGAGATTATGTTCTTCTCCGGTAATGTACAGGGAATTCTTTGTGCCCAGCCAAAAATGACGAAGATGAATGATCAGAAAAATAAGCAGTAGACTTCCTAATACACCCATACTGCGACTATACCACGAGCTGGTAGCATTACCCGGTGATACGGCGTATTTTACCGGACGTTTCGACTGATTCTGAAAAGTGAGTTTTAATCCCTGAAAAGCATGAAAGATGAGTCCGACAAACAAACCCAGTTCAATAATGCGCAATATCCAGTTGTGACTGAGAAAATGAGCATAGAAATTAAACATGTCTCCGTTATCATTAAAAAAAATCATGCCATTGACGGTAGCATGAACAATTAAAAAAAGGATAAGAAAAATCCCGGTGAGGGACATGATTAGTTTTTTGCCAATCGAAGAGCTGAAGTACGATTTCCAGGTCATAGTCTGTGAGATAAATTTCGGAAGCGCAAAGATATTACCTGAGGCCCGAATATTCAACCGTCGCCTGAAATTAGAATAAGCTGAGTACAGAATTAATTGAGAACCGTCGTCTCGAAGTAATCGAACAACATCTGCGACATGTTCGAAAAGCGGGCATTTCCTTTAGGGAACTCCAGATATGCACTCACATAATGTGCATTGTCTTTTACTACCTTCTGATAAAAACCTTTCCCTGATGCGGTATAACCACTAAGAATAAAAAAGCTGTTGTACTCTTTCTTCAGATTTATTTTGAAATTACGGTTACTGTATTCCCCCAATTGCATGAGGTACAGGCTGTGAAAAGAGGTACCTTCTGCTAAATCGCCATTGGCAAAACTCAGGGTAGACGATCCATCTACCGTACGGAAACTCAGGGATGGAGATTCTATGTCGCCTGTTTCCAGCATCATAAAATTATAGGGTAACTGAAAGCAGTAGTGATATCGTTTGCTGCAGATTTTTTCATACTCCTGAGCCTTCAACCGAAAGGAGGTAAAGGATAGGAATAGTATAAGCAGACTTAAAATCCTTGTCTTCATGGTAACGGGTTTTAAGTGAACCAAATCGGTTCAGCCTGAAAAATACTACATTTTTTAACAAATGTTCAATCGGAACGCTGAAAATATCGGATTTTTCCCTGAACGGTAAACGGAATGGTCTCATTTTCCCGTCGGGCCGGATGCCATCGTTTCATGTGTAGCAATCGGTTTTCAAGCCAATGGCAACAAAGCGAATCGGGCACACCCAGCACGGTAGCTTTTGTAATACGGCCTTCCCGGTCGATCTCGAGGGTATAGGAAAATTCGGTTTTTTGAAGTTTACACCGGATAGAGTCTGGCCCCTGCAAAAGGTATTTTCGGATGGGTTGTCGCGCCCGGGGATACTGAAAGGCCGGATAATAGCGACATCGCTTCCCCTGGCTTGTATACCTGCGACCCCTGATTTGCCGGCCGTTGCGGTATATTTCCTCCCGGTGCAGCCATCCCTGGCTATCGTATTCTACCTGTTTACCTTCCGGAATTCCATCCCGGTAAAACCATTTCTTTTTTATCTGAACAGACCGGTAATGATATTCAATCCAAGGCCCATCCCGGTGACCGAGTGCATTTACCTTTCCCTCCCGTATCAGCCCATTCCCAAGGGTATCGAACTGCATGCTATAAAATGATTCGGAAGCGGATTGGTAGCGGCGCTTTTCTTTTACACGTCCGGTAATGGAATAAAATTCCCAGATGCTGTCCCGAAGTCCGTTTCGGTACAAGCCTTTTTCACTTAACCGGCCGGATTCATCAAAGAAAGTAAAATATCCTTCTTTGATGGCAGCCTGGGCTTGCCGGTACACTCCCGAGGAATACAATGTTCCGTTTACATACCAGGCTGAAAGTGAACAGGGTGAACACGATTGGGCAGGTAACGGGATGTAATGGTGCGCCTGAGAAGAGGAGACCCGGAGACCTTCTTTATTGAGCCAGAG
>CAYWKR010000068.1:0-8227 GCA_964458785.1 uncultured Bifidobacterium sp.
CCATATCAAAAAATGAGCCGCTTGTCGGACTCGAACCAACGACCTGCTGATTACAAATCAGCTGCTCTACCAGCTGAGCTAAAGCGGCTTTTGAAATGATTTTTATATTCTAACCTCAATTTGGATTGAGGGGAATCGGATCAAATAAAGAACTAATTTTTTGTGGACTGCAAATGTATAGATTCATTTCAATTTTGCAAATATTTCTCCATCATTTTTAAATCCTGTGGCAACAGTTCTTCTGAAACCCAGATATAGCATACCTTTCAGCCATATACTTCTTCGAGATGAATTATCTGGCCCATGCCTTCCTCTCATGGAATCTCCCGCTGATTCAAACCGGAAACCTGATGGGCGACTTTGTAAAAGGGAAACAGCACAATCAGTATCCGGAGTTGATTGAGAAAGGAATTTTACTGCACCGGACTATCGACCATTTTACCGACACGCATAGTATCGTTCAACAGGCGGCAATGGCATTCAAATCAAAGTATCGCTTCTCCGGACCAGTATTCCTCGATATTTTGTTTGATCATTTTCTGGCTAATGATGAACGCTATTTCACTCCGGATCAACTCCGGGCTTTTTGTATCGATGTGTATTCCAATTTACAGCATTCCAATACGTACTTTACAGACCCGATGAAGGAATTGTTTTTTTATATGAAGCAATACGACTGGTTGTACAATTACCGGAGCCGGGAGGGGTTGACTCGCTCGGTGAATGGCATTTGCAAACGCTACCCTATTCTGGGAGAAAGCACCCATGCACTGGAATTGATCGAACGTCATTTTGATGAATTTAGGGCCCTTTATTCCGATTTTTTTCCTGAATTGCATGCACATGTGGAAGAGTTGAAATGGCAATGGCTTCCAAATCATACCTTTGAATCTTCAGACTAATTTTATGATTCGAACCATCGGACTGCTTCTGTTATCGAATATTTTTATGACGGTGGCCTGGTATGGCCATCTCCGTTTCAAAGGACTTCCCCTCTGGAAAGCCATTGTTGTAAGCTGGGGAATAGCCTTTTTTGAATACTGCCTCATGGTTCCTGCCAACCGGAACGGATACCTGAACGGCATAAACGGATTCCAGCTAAAAATAATTCAGGAAGTGATTACCTTATTCGTGTTTAGCCTTTTTGCGGTTTGGTATCTGAAAGAGCCTTTCCGGCAGAATTATGTGCTTAGTTTCCTCTGCCTCTTTTTGGCTGTTTACTTTGCTTTCAGGAAGTAAAAAAGTGCCTGTTTTTCCATAGTATAATAATCCTGAAAGTGCTTTGTTACTTGGAAAATAATCCTATCTTCGCACCTCAAAAAAAATTCGGGACTTTTAATTAAAAAACAATTTAAAAATGGCAGACTTACGCTACCAACGAAATTTCGGGATTGCCGCACATATCGATGCCGGTAAAACCACCACTACTGAACGCATTCTGTACTACACCGGTGTGAATCACAAAATCGGAGAAGTGCATGACGGAGGTGCCACCATGGACTGGATGGCTCAGGAACAGGAAAGGGGTATTACCATTACCAGTGCGGCTACTACCTGCTTCTGGAATTTCCCTACCCTTCAGGGTGCTAAAACCGACAAAACCAAGCAATACAAATTTAATATTATCGATACCCCGGGTCACGTGGATTTTACCGTAGAGGTGGAACGTTCTCTTCGTGTACTGGATGGTTTACTGGCTTTGTTCTGTGCTGTATCCGGTGTTGAACCACAATCTGAAACCGTTTGGCGTCAGGCTAACCGTTATAAGGTACCGCGTATCGGGTTTGTGAATAAAATGGATCGTAGTGGTGCCGACTTCCTGAATGTGGTAAAACAGGTTCGTGAAATGCTTGGAGCCAAAGCCGTTCCCCTGCAATTACCAATTGGTGCCGAAGATAATTTCAAAGGCGTGGTGGATTTAATCACTATGAAGGCCATAGTTTGGGACGATGCTACCCTTGGAATGACGTATAAAGAAGTTCCTATTCCGGAAGATATGGTCGACGAGGTAAACGAATACCGTCAGCAACTGATTGAAGCGGTTGCAGACTATGATGAGAAACTGCTCGAGAAATTCTTCGACGACCCGAATACTATCACGGAAGATGAGGTACATGAGGCTATTCGTAAAGCCACCATCGATATTTCTATCATCCCTATGATGTGTGGTTCATCGTTTAAAAATAAAGGCGTTCAAACAGCGCTGGATGCTATTTGCCGTTATTTACCTGGTCCGCTGGATATTGATGCTGTAAAAGGAACCAATCCCGATACCGGAGAAGAAATAACACGCGCTGCCAATCCAAAAGAACCATTCAGTGCGCTTGCCTTTAAAATCATGACCGATCCTTTTGTTGGACGTTTGGCCTTCTTCCGTGCTTATTCCGGACGCCTGGATTCCGGAAGCTATGTACTGAACACCCGTACCATGAAAAATGAGCGGATCAGTCGTATTATGCAGATGCATGCCAACAAACAAAATCCGGTTGACTTCATTGAAGCAGGTGATATTGGTGCTGCCGTAGGGTTCAAAGACATCAAAACCGGTGACACGCTGTGTGATGAAAAAAATCCGGTAGTTCTGGAATCCATGACCTTCCCTGAACCGGTGATCTCGATTGCCGTAGAACCTAAAACACAGGCCGACGTAGATAAAATGGGTATGGCTATCGCTAAATTGGTGGAAGAAGATCCAACCTTACGGGTACGTACCGATGAAGAAACAGGACAAACCATTCTCAGTGGAATGGGTGAATTGCATCTTGAAATCATCGTAGACCGTATGCGTCGTGAATTTAAAGTGGAAGTAAATCAGGGAGCTCCTCAGGTAGCTTACAAAGAAGCTTTCCATGCTACTGTATCGCATCGTGAAGTATTGAAAAAGCAATCGGGTGGTCGTGGTAAGTTCGCCGATATTCAATTTGAAATCGGACCTGTTGATGAAGAATGGCAGAAAGAGAACGATGGAAAAAGTTTCCAGTTTGTGAATGATATTTTCGGAGGATCTATTCCAAAAGAATTCATTCCGGCTATTCAGAAAGGCTTTGAACAGGCTATGAATACCGGCGTACTCGCTTCCTACCCTATGGTAAACATGAAGATCCGGATTTTTGACGGAAGCTTCCACGATGTGGATTCGGATGCCATGAGTTTCGAATTATGTGCACGTCAGGGCTTCCGTGAAGCAGGTGTAAAGGCTAAACCTACACTGCTTGAACCCATCATGAAAGTGGAAGTAACTACTCCGGATCAATACATGGGAGATGTAACCGGTGACCTGAACCGTCGTCGTGGTATTCTGGAAGGTATGGACAGTAAAGCAGGTGCTCAGGTAATTAAGGCGAAAGTACCTCTTGCTGAAATGTTTGGATATGTAACTCAACTTCGCTCTTTAACCAGCGGACGTGCGAGCAACGTGATGGAATTCAGTCACTACTCCCCTGCTCCGAATAATATCGCCGAAGAAGTGATTGCCAGAGTAAAAGGTAAAAAAGATAATTAATCTTAATTCAGTTTTAATAAACGCCCGGTGTATTGCCGGGCGTTTTTGTTTATCCATCTGAACCTGCTTATCATTTTCTCAAGCTCCACTTGTACCCATTGCCACCCCAACACAATATCTGCTCTTTGCAATCCTGATAAAGTTTCTCAAACACCCCGGATTCAGATGTAGACCAAAGAAGTTTGTGCCTGTTTCAACACTGCATCTGGGATAAAAAATACACCCCCAGTTTTTATGCTTTTTCTTATGAATTCATCCCAGCTTGACCTGCGTATGGCTATGGGGCATTAGCTTTTGCAACTACCCAAAGGTGGGTATTTCGAAACACTTTTCAGTCAGGCAAACAGAAACTTTCACAGATCCGGCAAATCTGAATTAACCATTTAACTGTCACTGGGAAGTAGATGCTTTTCACTACTGCTCAGCTATCTCTCCAATGTTGTGTCGTTTGATTTCAGTTTGAAGAAAATTAAAATCGACTTTCATAAGATGCACAACTGGTCCTGTTCGCTGTGAACCCTTGCTATTGAAAAAATAATAATTGAGAATAAATGCAGTGGATTTCAGATTGGAGAAAACCACTCTCTTAAAAAAAAATATCAATAATCTTTGCTTCCTGTGTTTTTAAGAGTGGGCTTTATGTGCGTTGAAGTTTTATTTCAACTTAATAATTACTTTTCCTTTGGCACGACCAGTTTCAACATAAGCTATTGCGTCATTGGCTTTCTCAAACGGAAACACTTTATCAACTACAGGTTTTATACTGCCTGAATTGATAAGTGCCGAAATTTCTGATAATTGATTACCTTCTGCTCTCATAAAAAGGAATGAATAGTTTACACCCAATCGTTTTGCTTTCCGTTTTACTCCTGCACTCAGTATTTTCATGATAAATTTTACAACCCATGACGCTCCAATTTGTTTTGCAAAGTCAACATCAGGTGGACCAGAAATAGAAATTGCTATACCACCAGGTTTTAAAATTCGCAACGATTTTTCAAGGGTCTTGTTGTCCTGACTGTTCAACACCACATCGTAATCTTTCAGTATAGTTTCAAAATCTTCCTTCTTGTAATCAATCACAACATCTGCACCTAAACTTTTTACCAAAGCAATATTGTTTGTGCTTGTTGTTGTTGCTATAGTAGCACCTAACTGCTTGGACAACTGAATGGCAAATGTGCCTACGCCTCCAGAACCTGCCATAATAAAAACCTTTTGTCCTTTCTTCAGGTGTGCTTTTTCAATCAATGCTTGCCAGGCGGTTAAACCCACCAATGGAATGGATGCCGCTTCTTCCATTGAAACATTCCTGGGTTTAAGTGCAACATCCTTTTCATGTATAGAAATGTATTCTGCAAAAGTACCAATGCTGTGGTCGGATGGGCGTGCATACACTTCATCACCTACTTTAAATTTATTAACTCCTGCCCCCACCTTTGTAATTACTCCTGCAACATCGTGTCCTAATATGAATGGTGTTTTGTACGGAAGTATGAGTTTGAATTCTCCGGATTTGACTTTTGAATCAATAAGGTTTACACCGGCAGCATGAATCTGAACCAAAACTTCATTCTCCTTTACTGTTGGCTCTGCTGTTTCAGTAAGTTGCAGCTTATCTTTTTTGCTGTATCGTTTAACTATAAAAGCTTTCATTTTTATTATGATTTATTTAGTGATAGATAGTTAGTTAGTCTTTAAGAAATTAATTGGCTAAAAACTCAATAGCCATTGGAATAAAATCCTGATGATATTGAAAAATTCCACCATGGCCGGAATCAGGATAAATTTTCAGGGTAGCATTCGGAAATCGCTTTGCCAAATCATTTGATAATGGAGTAGGCACCATTCTGTCATTATCTCCGTTAGCAATAAGCACAGGCAATTTAAAAGCACTTAGATCCATGGGCTTTTCATTTGCCCATTTCTTTATTGCATTTAATTGTTTTGTCAAAGCAGACAGTTTTACATACTTATCACGACTTTCTTTCCGCTCTTTTAATCTCCCTAAGAAATCTCTTGCAGCAGATTTCCCCATATTATTTTGATTAAAGAACAAATAGAATTTAGGGTCTCTGAATGTCAATAATCCTTTTACAATATCACCATAGGTTCTTTTTACTACAGCAGAAATCCCTGTACCGCCTCTCGGCCCAGTACCAGCCAATATGGCTTTATGAACAAGTTGTGGCTCTGCCAGAAGTATTTCCTGCGTTATAAAACCACCCATGGAGAATGCTATAATATCTACCTGCCTGTATCCCAAAGCATGAATGAATTCAATACTGTCTTTTGCCATATCTGCAATACTCTCGCCCTGTTCACCAGATGAAGCGCCAATACCGCGGTAGTCAAAAGAAATGATTTTACGATGTGCTGCAATGGCATCCATAATTATCGGATCGCAATTGTCAAGATTTGCCGTTAAGTGATTGAAATAAACTACAGGTATATCACCTTCTTTACCGTAGGCGCGATAAGCGAATTTAATGCCGTTTGCAGCAGTAACAAATTGTGTGGGAATTGTTGCGTAAGTGTAATTACTTTTTGCCATTGTTTGATTGTTTTTATTTTTGCCTGTATTTTTGCTTGCATTATGAAAGTGCAAACATACATTTTTACTTGCATTTTGCAAGTATTAATAAAAATATATTTATGACCAAGAATAAAAAACGGTCAGAGTGTCCTATAAGTAATTCCCTGGATATATGGGGTGATAAGTGGTCGTTGCTCCTTATCAGAGACCTTATATTTAATAAAACACGCACTTACAAGGACTTTCTGAATGCAGAAGAAGGAATTGCCACCAATATTTTATCGGCACGACTTGCCACACTTGAAGAAAATGAGATTATTGAAAAAGTGGATAATCCCGGGACAAAAACCCGTGTTTATTACAAACTAACAGCAAAAGGAATTGACCTAGTCCCGGTTCTGCTTGAAGTTCATTTATGGGCTGAAAAATATTTTACAATTCCTGTCGAAATAAAAGCAAGAATCAAAGGAGCAAGGACGGATAAAGACGGATTCATAAAAGCAGTCATAAAGGAATTGAAAAAACATTAGTCAGTAAATTTTTCCATTAAACAAACAGCTCCGAAAACAGGAAATTGAATCATTGTTACTTTTGTCTAAAGTAATTCCAAAAATGTTCATTCAAAGCCGTAATGTTTAATTTTTGCACAGATTTGAACCGCAGTACAGTTCCTTATTCATGGAATCTTTCTGCCAACTAAAAAATCACTCCACCCCATTAGAAAAGAACGTTGTGCGTTCTACATGTTCATCGATCAGGTAAAATCATGTTCGCATAAAAAAAGAGACCGCCTTGCGACGGTCTCCTGAAATAATAAAAATGAAGATTAGTTTGGTGTGTGCTGCGTAATTGTATTATTCGCACTTCCACCTGGAGCTAATACAGTACCATAAATCACTATACGGTCATTATCGGTATTGTTGTATTTAATGGCACCATCCATATTCACATCTTCCATACGATATACATTGTTAATTACATTGTTGGGTGTTCCCACACCAACAGCATTCAACACTGCATCCTTATCGTTCGATAAACCATTATAACGGGTAGCTTTGTTATTGTTTGCGTCAGAAGACCACATCGTACCTATGGCACCATACATCCGGCGTGGCCCGAATACTTGTCCTGGTTTCACCCAAACAGCCCCTCCGGTAAAGTCAACGGAAGTAGTTGAGCAATAGTTGAAGGAAACCGGTGTGGCGGTCATGATACCCAGGTGATTTCTGTGTTTGATACTCACAAAGTAACTTCCTGAAAGTAATCCTGGCAGGAATACAGGCGACATACCATCGGCAGGATCTACCACATCACCATCCCGTTGAATAAGGGCACGAACTGTATAAGCAATTACTGAAGAGTTAGTAGCTGAACGTAATTCAAGATATACCCAATCCACAGGGGCATCCGGTCCGGTCATACCTAAAACAGTTGTATTGGTTGCTTCCCCGGCAGGGAATCCAATAGCTGGTTTTGAATAAGGTAATCCTGTATAAGGTTCTGTAATTGGAATAAGACCCATGGTACGCAGATTATCATTCATCAAGCCGTTTGTGGTATTGTATGCACCAGAAAGAATGGCTTTCACAGCCAGATAAGAACCATGAATGATAGTCAGATTCAGTGTAGCCGTATGAGTACAACCCACAGTATTCAATGAAGTATGTGTATAAGCACCACTGGCTGTATACGTTCCCCCATCAACTGCCCAAGTATAGGAACCACAAGCAGTTATACTTACGGATGATGAACTGCTACTGTTGATAGTCAGATTCAGTGTAGCTGCATGAGGACAACCACTTGCATTCAAACCGGTAGACGTATAGGTACCAGATGCAGTATACGTTGCATTATTCATTGGCCATACATATGAATCGCAAGCCACAATATTATCTACTGAAGAAGATGAATAATTAATGGTCAGATAGAGAATCTCGGTATGAGTACATCCACTGGTGTTCATGCTGGTATACGTGTACGTTCCACTGCTTGTATAGGTAGCGCCATTCACTGTCCAGTTGTACATATCGCAGGCAACTATGGTGCTCACATTACTGCTGCTGTTATTAATAGTCAGATTCAATACATCGGTATGTGTACATCCGCCAGCATTCATACTGGTTTGTGTATAGGTACCTGAAGTACTGTAGGTATTTCCATTCCATACATACGAATCACAGGCAGTAGCT